>JAFNUH010000407.1 GCA_017384185.1 Alistipes sp. | reverse complement strand
TTGAGCTTAACCAAACCTGCACGTGCGTAGAAGTTAGAGATGATAGCCGACAAGTCCATAGGGAAGGCATCCTGACCAGGAAGCTCCTCCAAACGGTTTGACATCTCACGCAGAGCCTGCGCCCAACGTGATGTAGAGTCTGCCATTACCAACACCTTCAAGCCCATAGCACGGTAGTACTCACCGATAGTCATACCGGTATAAACCGATGCCTCACGTGCCGCAACGGGCATATTTGATGTGTTACAGATGATGATTGTACGCTCCATAAGCTTGTGACCTGTACGAGAGTCAATCAACTCGGGGAACTCGGCAAAAATCTCCACAACCTCGTTTGCACGCTCACCGCACGCAACGATGATGATAACATCCGCCTCAGCCTGCTTAGAGATAGCGTGCTGAAGCACGGTCTTACCAGCACCGAAGGGACCAGGGATAAAGCCTGTACCACCCTCAGCCAAGGGGTTAAAGGTATCGATAGCACGAACACCTGTCTCCATCACACGTGAGGGACGGGGCTTCTCGGTATAGCAACGGATAGCCTGCTTAACGGGCCACTTCTGCACCATAGTGATGTTATACTCGTTGCCATCCTTATCCGCTACAACTGCAACGGTGTCGGTAACCTTATACTCGCCCTTCGCAGCTACG
This sequence comes from Alistipes sp., assembly GCA_017384185.1. GTDB lineage: Bacteria > Bacteroidota > Bacteroidia > Bacteroidales > Rikenellaceae > Alistipes. The sequence continues at coordinate 14,744 of JAFNUH010000407.1, read as the reverse complement.
CTCTTAACTGTATATGTGCCCTGCATAATGAAGGGAACCATAATCTTGTGGTCAACCCACTGCTCCTTAACCTGACCCAACCAGTCGGCAGCAGTTACCTTGTCGCCAGCCTTTGCCAAAGGAGTGAACTCCCACTTCTTCTCGAAGTCGATAGGCTCGGTGATAGAACCACGCTCGATGAACAGACCATCCATCTTCTCCAAGTCGTTCTGCAAACCGTCGTAGTTACGTGACAACAGACCCGGAGCCAACGTAGCCTCCAACATATGGCCCATAAACTCCACCTTGTCACCGATTTTCAAGCCACGTGTACTATCGTACACCTGCACATAGGCATCATCGCCTATGACCTTGATGACCTCGGCCATCATTCGTGTATCACCGCAATATACGTAGCAGATTTCGTTCTGCCCCACCGCACCGTCAGCCTTGACGATAACGATGTTTGAGATGATACCGTTTACACGTCCTGTAGTTTTCATTTATATGTTTTTTATTGTTTATTTATCAGCTCCTTACCATCCAACTCGGTCATAATGCGACTGAGCATCTCACGACCACGCTTAACGTCGAGCAACACCCAACGAGCCACGATATTTACCTTAACCAAGTATGATAGTATAGCGTTTATGTTGAAATAGTCGAAAGGAATCAACTCGCCAGCGTGTTCCCAGCGAATAAGGTCAATCTTATGCTCCTTCTCGACAAGGTTCTGCTCATCATTGACAGCCGCAATAACGGCATCAATGTAGCTCAACTCACCACGCAGACCAAAATCGGCAGCCGACGAACGGCGCAGTTGCTTAACAATCTCGCCCTCACCAACGGTAACCTCCTCGATTGAGCGGTCAACGGTGCGTGCCACAGCCGCAGCAGCCACATTGCGCAGGGTGCGGTCAAAGGCACTCCACTCACGCAAGAAGCGGCACTTCGAGCGAGAACAGGCATCGTAGTAAGCAGTCCAAAGTGCCTTCTCAAAGATCATTGAAAAGTCTGCACCCTCAAACTCCTCACTCTCGGGGTCTGCATACATACGAATAACTCTCGCCACAGCCTTCGGCAGACGCTTCGGAGACTCCATCTCCTCGGCAAGCTCCTCCGTTGAGAGATTACCCAGCGGGTTATATGCCGCACGTCCTGCACGCAGAGCGATGATGTTTTCGCAGTCGTAGTAGCCATAGAGCAAGCGTACAGCCTCGGCATCCGACGATGAGAGCTCCTCCAAGATATCCGACACGATCTCTCGTGCGTCGAATCCCTTGGTGTCGCTATCGAGGGTGTACTCTCTCAGACCAGCTACAAGAGTATAATAATTCTTTTCAAACATAAACTTATGCCTTAAAGAGAAGTTCAGCCACCTTATCACGCAAATAGCCACTCAAAAGAGCCTCGAAGCTCTCGTCAGAGAACGAGATGTAGTAACCACCGTTCTTCTCGCCTACCTTGAAGCCACTCTTCACGTCAGCCGAGAAACCTACCTCAACGCCCTCAGCAAGCAGAGCCTTCGCTGCGGCTGCGATACCCTTATCCAACTCAGCCTTCTTAGCCTCGGGAAGCAGAGCCGACAACTCAGCCTTAGCGCCGTTGTTCCAGCCCTTAGCTACGGCGAGCAACATATCCTTAATGAAGTCTGCATCCAAGTTAGCCTTCTTAACACCCTCACCAGCCGACTTCGCTACGATAAGAGTCTCAATCTCCGACTTAATCTTTGCCACAGCCTGCTTACCTGCCAAAGAGATTTCAGTCATAGCGTTCTTCTCTACATCGGCAGCCTTATCCTCAGCATCCGCTACAATCTGAGCAGCACGAGCCTCAGCCTCAGCTACAATCTTCTGAGCTTTGCTCTTTGCCTCTGCTACGAGGTTATCAGCCTCGGCACGACCCTTCTCCAAGCCCTCCTGAAAGAGCTTATCGGTCAATTCCTGAAGTTTATTACTCATATTCTGTATAGTTTAATTATTTGATTATTCTATATTATATAAAGTATCCCGCAAATGTAGCCAATTTTATTTGTTCCAACAAAATTTACCTAAGATTTTTTCCACGACAAAAAACCTTTAGAACACATCACAAACAAAAGCGACTAAATAGCCTCTTCATCCCGTGTCATAATATACTATGTATTAACACTTTTCGTCCAAAACAGAACATAAGGCTTGTCGTCTGAGATTTTTTCGTTACCTTTGTTATGAAACGCCATTGTACAACTATGAAATCATCATTTTTCACTTTACTACTCCTCTTTAGCCTTGTTCTTATGTGGCACCTGCCCATACAAGCGCAACAAGAACAAAACGAAAGAGAGTTACCAACCGAGAAATTCGCCAAAAAAGAGAGAGCGAAGCGCACCCACAAAGGGTGGCGATTGGTATGGTCGGATGAGTTTAGCGGCGAGGAGTTAGATAAAACGTCGTGGAGCAGATGCCTACGATATGGCTCACCGTGGAATCGTCATATGTCACTGCTGGATTCATTAGTAAAGGTGCAAAATGGCGTTATTGAGCTATGGGGCATAAACAGACCCGAGGGATACCAAGACTCTCTAAAATTCCTCACGGGAGGAGTTGACAGCCGTGGTCTGCGCTCAATAAAAAATGGGCGCATAGATGTGCGTGCTCGCATCGATTGTGCTCAAGGTTTTTGGCCTGCGATATGGATGATGCCAGAGTCCAATTTACCGTGGCCTGAGGCGGGAGAGATTGACATTATGGAGCACCTGAACTTTGACGATTATATCTACCAAACCGTACACTCTGGGCACATCGAGGGGCTGCGCAAACCCAAGACCCAGCACGACCATAAAGAGAAGGTGGATGTGACGATTTTTAACGTCTATTCAGTAGAGATAACCAGCTCGGAGATAATATATTACATAAACAATCGCAAGACATTTTCATATCCTCGCCTTGACCCTGAACCCGAGGGGCAATACCCATTCGACGACTATGAATATTATATGATTTTGTCGGCTCAGTTGGGAGGTCATTGGATAGGTCCAATCGAGGCGGAACAACTACCCGTAAAGATGGAGGTTGACTATGTAAGATTTTACGAGAAAAGATAGCAAAAAAGGTTGCCCGCTTTGGACAACCTTTTCATTTCTACAAAATTGCTATAACAAGAGTTATTTTGAGGCTGGTCGAGGTGCGAAAATCCGCTGCATACAAGAGGTATGTGAGGAATTTTCAAACGAGCCAGATGCCAAAAGAGCCTTGTTATACAATTATTATTGGTGCTCGGGACGGAGCAAGTCCTGCACAACCTTCACGGGAGAGAATGTTGTGATAGGCACCTCAACAAGCACTGTATTCCACTTTGCCATAGCGCCGTTCCACAAACCGGGCAACTCCTGCGCACGCAAGTCACGACCACCGCTCGACTTCGATGAAATGAAGCCTGTTGAGGGGTCGGTGTACTGTGTAAGGTCGAACTTACCACCACGTGAATCCTTCACGCCGCAAACCAAATCTACGGGGTTGAAGTGTGTAGCCGACTTCATCAAGTGCATATCCTCGGGAGCAATCTGGCTCGACTCTGCAATCTGCAAAGACTCAGTACCATCGCCACCATCTACCCAGAAGGGGCCACCACCAGGCTCACCCTGGTTACGTACCACACCGCAGACACGGATAGGACGATTCAAAACAGCCTTCAACAACTCGGTGTTGTAATCCTCGGGCAACTTAACGCAGAGCTTCTCCTCCACAAATTTTGCGATAGGCTCAAGCTCTGCACCGCCAACCTCCAAAACCTTCAAGTACTCGAACGCCTGCTCCTGCAACTCAAGCAACAGACCAGCCAACGCCTTCTTGTATTTAACGGTATCACCACGACGCTCGTCGGTCGTTACGTTATCGATATTCTTAACGAAGATAACGTCAGCATCAATATCGTTCAAGTTCTCAATCAACGCACCGTGACCCGCAGGACGGAACAAGAGCTTACCCTCGTCTGTGCGGAAAGGTGTATTGTCGGGATTCACAGCGATAGTATCTGTCGAAGGCTTCTGCACCGAGAATGAGATGTTATACTTCACGCCGAAACGCTCCTCATAGTAGGGCTGCGTTGCGCCCAACACATCCCAGAAGCCACCCATATGCTCAGATGATACGGTGAAGTGGATATATACCTCATCGCCCGAACGAGCATACAAAGCACCCTCAACCAAGTGCTCCTCGACAGCCTTACGATTACCCTCGGGGTATGAGTGGAAAGTCACAAGACCCTTAGGCTTAGAGCCGTAGCAAAGACCTGTCTTGACGATTGACTCAACAATCTCCTCATCGGGAGAGTCGGGCATAATATACTTCGAGAGCTCGGGCCAGAAGGCAAACTTTTCGATATTATCCAGCAACTTATCGATACCGGGTGTACGTTTGTCGTCGTTCACATACTCGAACAACTCCTTGAACATACGTGTTGCAGCGCCCGATGCGGGGACAAACTTAACCACCTTGATATTTGCAGATGCCTCCTCGTAACGAGCCTCAGCCTTTGCAATCTCCTCATCGCTCATCACCAACACGCCGTCGCCTGCGGCTGCGGCACGTACGATATTCAAATAGGGGAATCCTTTACGGAAATTCTCAATCTGCTGCTCTACCTGAGCTTGGGTCAAACCCTGCTGCTCAATCTGCTGTAAATCTTCTTTTGTGAACATAATTACAAGTTTTATCTTTATTACATTTATGAATTTGCATTTAGGTTGGCGACTTTCGAGGCTCTTGAGCCTGAAAATTATCCAAATTTACAAAATATTTTCTAACTTTGTCGCATATAGCAGAAAAATTATTCTGCCTAAATGAGTAATCACTAAGAAAAACCTCGAATATGAAACATTTTTCACTTCTCGTAGCTATGCTCCTGACCGCATTTGCTACTCAGGCATCTGCTCTATGGATGCGTTATCCAGCTATTTCGCCCGACGGGCAGAAGATTGCGTTTACCTACAAAGGTAGCATATATGTAGTGCCCACGGCTGGTGGCGAGGCTGTTCGTCTGACATCGACCGACAACCACGACACGATGCCTATCTGGTCACCCGACTCAAAGACCATCGCCTACGCTTGTAACCGCTATGGTAACTTTGATATTTTCACCGTGCCCGCCGCAGGAGGCGCATCGAAGCGAGTAACAACACACTCGACAAAGGAGGAGCCATACGCATTCTCTAACGACGGTAAGAAGATTTACTATGGCGCAACCATCGCCGACCCCGCATCGAACGTACTCTTCCCCAAGAGCTATATGGGCGAGTTGTACGCCGTAAATGTGGATGGTGGTCGTCCCGAGCGTGTTTTGGCTACACCCGCTCAGTACATCAACTTTAATCGTGATGGCAAGCAGTTCCTCTATCAGGACCGCAAGGGTGGCGAGGATGACTTCCGCAAGCACCACACATCATCTATCACACGTGATATTTGGCACTACGATGCAGCATCGGGCAAGCACACTCAGCTTACCGATTGGGCTGGCGAGGACCGCAACCCCATCTACGCCGATGGCGACAAGAGCATCTACTTCCTCAGCGAGCGCAGTGGCACATTCAACGTATGGACGATGCCTGCCGACAACTCTGCGGCAGCAAAGCAGGTGACACGCTTCAAGACTCACCCCGTACGTTTCCTCTCAATGGCTGACAACGGCACATTGTGTTTCGGATACAACGGTGAGATTTACACATTGGATGGTTCATCACCCAAGAAACTCTCGGTAACTATCACCTCTGACGAGGATCCCAATATCACATCACGCCTCAGCGTAAGCGGAGGCAGCCGTGGTACCGTATCGCCCGATGGCAAGCAGATTGCCTTCGTATCACGTGGTGAGGTTTTCGTTACGGCTGTTGACTACCCCACAACAAAGCAGATTACAAAGACTGCCGAGTCGGAGTCATCACCCTCGTGGGGCGCAGACAACCGCACCTTGGCATACGCTTCGGAGCGTAACGGCTACTGGAATATATACATCGCTAAGATCTCACGTGACGAGGATCTCAACTTCCCCAACGCTACAATCATTGAGGAGAAGCCTTTGTTCAAGGATGATAAGATTGACCGCACGATGCCTCAGTTCTCACCCGATGGTAAGGAGCTGGCATACGTTGAGGGTCGTTGTCGCTTGATGGTTAAGAATATCGAGACAGGCAAGGTACGCCAGATTACCGATGGCTCACAGCACTACTCAACAGATGGCTCTATGGAGTTCGCTTGGTCACCCGACAACAAGTGGTTTGCGCTTAGCTACACGGGCAACCGCCACGACCCCTATTCTGACGTAGGTATCGTAAGCGCACAGGGTGGCAAGGTTACAAACCTCACAAACACCGGTTACTTCGACTATGAGCCTCAGTGGGTATTAGACGGAAATGCTATCCTCTTCTCTTCTGACCGCTACGGTATGCGTAGCCACGCATCGTGGGGCTCACTCAACGACGTGATGATTATCTACCTCAACCGCAAGGCTTACGAGCTTGCACAGATGAGCAAGGAGGAGTATGAGCTCTATACCGAGGCTGAGAAGAAGGCTAAGGATGCAGCAAAGAAAGATGCCGACAAGAAGGATGAGAAGAAGGCAGATGCAAAGGTTGAGGATATTGTTATCGAGTTGGACAACATCGAGGACCGCATCGTTCGCCTCACACCTAACTCTGGCTCGTTGAGTAGCTTCACAATGGATAAGAAGGGCGAGAACCTCTACTACATAATCTCTTACGAGGGTAAGTATGACCTTTGGCAGATGAATCTCCGCAAGCGTGACAACAAGGCTCTGCATCGTTCTATTGGTGGCGGCGCACTCGCTTGGGATAAGAAGATGGAGAATATGTTCCTCTTGGGCGGACAGATGAAGAAGCTCAAGGGTGGCTCTGGTGCTCCTACTCCTATTGCCGTACGTGGCGATATGGAGCTTGACCGTGCCGCCGAGCGTGAGTATATGTTCGATAGAGTATATCGTCAGGAGAAGGCTCGCTTCTACCACAAGGATATGCACGGTGTGGATTGGGACGCAATGCGTGACAACTACGCTCGCTTCCTGCCCCACATTGACAACAACTACGACTTCGCAGAGATGCTCAGCGAGTGGCTCGGCGAGTTGAACGTATCACACACCGGCGGTCGCTACACTCACCCCTCAACAACGAGTGACGACCAGACTGCCGACCTCGGTCTTATCTACGACTTCAACCGCAAGGGCGATGGTCTGCTCATTGAGGAGGTTGTTGCTGGAGGTCCCTTCGATAAGGCATCGTCAAAGGTGAAGGCGGGCGACATCATCGAGAAGATTAACGGCAAGGCAATTGCCGAGGGCGAGGATTACTTCCCCTTGTTGAACCACGCATCAGGCACTCGCACACTCGTATCTGTATATCGTCCCGCTGACGGTAGCCGCTGGGATGAGGTTGTAACGCCCATCTCGCAGGGTCGCCTCAACTCACTGCTCTACAAGCGTTGGATTAAGCAGCGTGCAGCCGACGTGGAGCGTCTTTCGGGCGGTCGCTTGGGTTATGTTCACATCGAGTCGATGGCTGATGGCAGCTTCCGTACGATGTATGCCGACATCTTGGGTAAGTACAACCACTGCGACGGTATCGTTATCGACACACGCTTCAACGGTGGTGGTCGTATGCACGAGGATATTGAGATTTTGTTCAGCGGCGAGAAGTACCTCACACAGGTTGTTCGTGGCAAGGAGGCTTGCGATATGCCTTCACGTCGTTGGAATAAGGCTTCGATTATGATTACCTGCGAGGCTAACTACTCTAACGCACACGGCACGCCCTGGGTTTACAAGCACCGTGGTATCGGTAAGGTTGTAGGTATGCCCGTGCCGGGTACAATGACCAGCGTATCGTGGGAGCGTCTGCAGGACCCCTCGCTCGTATTTGGTATTCCCGTTGTAGGTTACCGCAAGGCAGACGGCACATATCTTGAGAACGACCAGCTGGAGCCCGACGTAAAGGTTGCAAACTCTCCCGAGGTAGTAGTAACGGGTCGTGACGAGCAGCTTGAGGCAGCCGTTAAGGCTCTGTTGGCAGAGATTGACGCAAAGAAGAAGTAAAATGATAAAAAAATATTTTGACCATCCGCTACGCAACCTCAACAGTTTCCACGTTGAGGAGCGTGCGGATTGTATCATCGAGTTTGACCACGCCGAGGAGCTTGACCAGATATTTGCTGAGGGTCAGGAGCCTGAGAATTGGTATGTATTGGGAGGAGGAAACAATATCCTCTTCACGCAACGTTATGCCGGCACGCTCATCCACCCCGCAGGTCGTAACATCACCGTTCTTAGCGAGGATGCCGAGCAACTCACCGTAGAGGTTGAGGCGGCCGTTGAGTGGGATGACTTTGTGGCGTGGTGTGTAGAGCGAGAGCTGTGGGGCGCAGAGAATCTGTCACTTATCCCTGGCAACGTGGGCGCATCACCCGTGCAGAATATCGGAGCATACGGTGCTGAGGCAAAGGATGTTATCAGCCGAGTACATTACTATGATGTAACGCAGCGCAAGCATTGTTCACTCACGAACGAGGAGTGCCACTTCGCCTACCGAGATAGTATCTTTAAGCGAGAGTTACGTGGTCGAGCAATAATTACATCCGTAGAGTTCACATTAAGCAAGTCACCAAAACCAAATCTCGGTTATGGAGACTTGGCTCGTGAGACCGAGGAGCGTGGCGGTGCTACACTCGGCAATATACGTGATGCCGTCTGCGCTATACGTCGCCATAAGCTCCCCGACACAGCCGTCTTAGGCAATGCAGGTAGCTTCTTCAAGAACCCTATTGTCGATAAGGATGTTGCTGAGGCTATGATGGCAAAGTACGAGAATATGCCCCTCTACCCCGCTGCCGACCCCGAAAAACGCAAACTTGCGGCTGGTTGGCTTATCGACAAGGCTGGAATGAAGGGTTACCGCACGGGTAACGTTGGTGTCCACGACCGTCAGGCGCTGGTGCTGGTAAATCACGGAGGCGCTACGGGTGGCGAGGTGATGGCTTTGGCACACCAGGTGCAGGAGCGTGTAGCCGAGATGTTCGGCGTAAAGATTGAGGCTGAGGTTAACGTTTTATAACAATGTTGATAGATAAATTTCAAGATTACGTCACTCGACACGAGTTATTCTCTCGTCAGGACAAGATACTCTTGACCGTATCGGGAGGTGTCGATTCGATGGTGCTGATGTCGTTGTGCGTCAATAGCGGCTACAACGTGGGCGTTGCGCACTGCAACTTCGGACTGCGAGGTCAGGAGAGTGACGAGGATGAGATATTGGTGCAGGAGCGTGCCCGCAAGTATGGCATCGAGTGCCACAACCGCCGTTTTGACACCGTAGGCGAGATGGAGCGTACGGGCGAGTCGATGGAGATGGCGGCACGACGACTGCGTTATACGTGGTTTGCCGAGCTGTGCCAGAAGCACGGCTACACGGTTGTTGCCGTTGCGCACCACATAGACGACTCGATAGAGACCTTCTTCATCAACTTGCTGCGAGGCACGGGACTGCGTGGTCTTACGGGTATTCACAAGCAGGTGGGACATATCGTGCGTCCGCTGATGTTTGCCACACGCAAGGAGATTCTCGAATATGCAATGAAGAAGCATATCCCCTATCGTGACGACTCATCGAACAAATCGACGAAATATCTGCGCAACAAGATTCGCCTTGGATTGATTCCCCGCATACGAGAGATAAGCCCCCGTTTTCCATTTATTATGCACCAGAATATCGAGCGACTTATCTCGGCACAGAACTTCATCCAGGGTGCAATTGATAACATCTATGCCCAGGCTGTGACCGAGCAGTCGGGAATATATACTCTGCACGTAGAGCGCATTGCCGACCCCAAGTCACGTGATTTTGTGATTTACGAGATACTCAGCTCTCGTTTTGGTTTCAAGGGCGACATCGTAGATGGACTCTGTAAGGCGTTGGCACAGAATAACTCTGGCAAGAGATTCTACTCACGCAGCAACGTGGCATACATCGACCGAGGCAACATAGTAATCACGAGCATCAGCGAGGAGGATAGCTGCCTTATCACCGTTCGTGAGGGTCAGCAGAGAGCCTACTGCGGCAACTCGGTCCTCTACTTCGAACTATGTGACGTAGATAACCTCACAACATACAACGTGGCAGACAACGTAGCTCTGATAGATGCCGATAAACTCACCTATCCGCTTACGCTCCGTCGCTGGATGGAGGGCGATAGCTTCACGCCATTCGGTATGACGGGAAGCAAGAAGGTGAGCGACTTTTTGATTGACGCAAAGGTGTCGATGGCAGAGAAGGGACGTCAGTTTGTCCTTCTGTCAGAGGGAAAGATTGTGTGGCTCGTAGGTCGTCGTATTGGCGACGAGTTCCGCATAACAGATAAGACCGAGAGGGTAATTCGCATAACAAAGGAGATTATTTAGGGATGGCAAAGTCAACGCTCAAATTCAAGGATAGCATCGCCTCTTACGAGTGCCTGCGTAGTCAGATTGCGGCACGGCAATTTGCCCCCATATATCTGCTTATGGGTGAGGAGAGTTACTTCATTGACGCACTCTGCGACCAACTAACATCGACTATTCTCTCGCCCGCCGAGCAGGCATTCAACCAGATAACCGTCTATGGAAAGGATAGCGATGCGGGGCAGATTGTAAACCTCTGTCGTCAGATGCCGATGATGGGTTCGTACGAGGTTATCGTTGTGAAGGAGGCGCAGCAGTTGCGACAAATCGAGAAGTTGTCGCACTACACGGCAAAGCCTCAGTCATCGACAATCCTTATCATTTGCCACAAGGAGAAGAGTGTCGATAAGCGCTCTGCATTCTACAAGCAGTGTAACTCGGCAGGAGAGGTATTTGAGTCTATTCGTCCCCGTGACTACGAGATAGGACCGTGGCTGACGCAATTTATTGCGGGCAAAGGTCTGCGCATATCGCCCAAAGCCGTACAGATGCTTACCGACCACCTTGGCTGCGACATTGCGAAGATTTCCAACGAGTTGGACAAATTAGTAGTATCACTACCCGCCGGCACTACGGATATTACCGACACGCATATCGAGCAGAATGTAGGTATCTCGAAGGAGTTTAACAACTTCGAGCTGTGCAACGCCGTGGCTATGCAGGATGTGGCACGTGCGATGAAGATTGCCGACCACTTTGCACACAACCCAAAGGATAACCCGTTGCTGGTTACGGTGATGGCTCTTTATAGCCAATTCCGTGATATGTTTATCATCAACTACCTGCGCTGGCTATCAAAACATAAGGGCGTAGCATTCCCCAACGAGATGGAGCTGATGCGAATACTAAAGAAGAGCAATATGTTTGCCGTAAAGGAGTTGTCGCAACAATCTCTGCGTTGGAATAATCGTAAGGTCTTCAACGTTTTAGGCTTACTGCGTGAGTATGATGGCAAGAGCAAGGGTATCGACACGGGCGGTATGAACGACGGCGAGCTACTGAGAGAGTTGCTACTCAAAATATTTATGCAGTAATGGGCGTCGAGCGCTATATGATTCTAAATGGGGAGCTGACTTCGTGGCAGGAGGTCGAGGGGGCGTATGTATATCAATATATACACACCTTGGACTACGTTGCTCGCAACATCGAGCAGCACCTCAAAATCTTAAATCAAAGCTCTCAGGCGCTCTTTTCCACTCCGTTCTGTCCGACAGCAAAGGAGATTGAGCAGAGCATCGTAACGCTCCTAAGCCAGGCACACATCTCACGTAAGGTATCGGTGCGGGTTACAATAAAACACTTCGCCACGGGAGATACAACCATCGAGTACGACACGCCTTCGATTTATAGCGGATATGTTATGCGTAGCCTGCGCCCCGAGGCGATATGTCTGCGTATAAATCCACCTCTCGAAGCCTACCCCACATCGGCAGCGGTAGCAACCTACCAGATGGCAGAGGCGATAGCACAGGCGAGGGGTTATCATACGGCAATAATGGTTGACGGTGACAATGTGATTCGTAGCGACTCGTCGCACCCCGTAGCCATAGTTCGAGGCAAGACAGTGATTCTCCCTGCCACAACGATACTATCCGTTGAGCGTGAGATTTTGGAGCGAGCAACACGCCGTGCAGGGTATGAACTAAGGTACGATACTCTACATCAGGCAGATTTAGCCTCGGCAGATGAGGTGCTGATTATGAGTTGGCAAGGTATATCTGCCGTAGAGCATATCAACGGCAAGCCATATATGGCGATATTGGCAGAGAGAATAGCCAAGGAGTTTAACAAATAAGAGGGTGCTAACTTAACTTTAGTTAGACACCCTCTTATATTTATTAATAGATTTCTATCCTTACAGGACCTAAGATTCCTGCTGTCGGTTCGCCACGATAGGGCGTGGGTTGCGTCTGGTAGTGGTTGGCAAGCGTGCTATAAACCAACACCTCAACCTCGTTCTCGCCCTTGTGAAGATACTCAGTAATATCTACGCTGTACGGAGGACTCATTCTTACGCCCGCAGCCTTGCCGTTGACCTTAATCTCGCAGGTAGCGACAACACTTCCCAAGTCGAGCATAACTCGTTTTGCAGACACCGAATCGTCAAGCGTGATGCCCTTACGATAAATCATACCTCCGGAGTAATATTTCAATGCTCCCACCTGCGACCAGTCGCCCGTAGCAAGCAGACCCTCACCCGTAGAGATTTTCACCGGTTCGGCAATAGCGGCAGCACCCTGACGACCCTCCTGCGTAGCAACCGAGAATGTAACCTGTTCACAACGCTCTGCACACTCCGCAAGCGTTACCGTGTAACGATTTATGCCACACGCCTTAACCTCGCCTACGGCTTTTATCTCCGCATTTTTGCCAGCAACAGCCACCTCTGTAAGCTCGCCATAAACCGCAAACTCCATACGCTCCATACCAGGCACGGCATCGAAACGGAAATCCCAAATCTTATGCTCACCCTTATACGGGTCGAACATAAGGTGGTCAGACGAGGTCCACAACATAGCCACACGGTCATCGTAGATTGAGGGCTTCGTTGGCTTAGGAGCATCCTTTGGCAATAGCACCACAGCCGCACGACCACGGAAGTCACGCATAACGCCAATACGCACATCAGCCTTGCTCTCAACCGTATTCTCATACTCCACAACAAGCGAGTGCCAACCCTTAGTCAGATGGACGTCTGCACCTGCCTCGGCGCCATCGAGCAGGATTCGGTCAGCCACGGTATATATCTGCTCTATGCGATAATCGCCCTCGCTCGGAGCATAAACATATGTGCTGAATGTTTGCTTGCCACCCTTATCGAGGATAAAGAAGCCATCGCAAACCTTACTCTTCAAGCCGTGGTAGCCCTGCGAGCCGGGGTTATCCCACACACCATACTCCCACGAGAAGTCATACTCCTCGCTCTGCGATGTGCCATACTTCAGCACCGCCTGAGGACCATAGCCATAGATACCATCCTTACGCCACTCAGACCACTCTCTCGCCTTGTAATCGAATACTCGTGCCTCGGCGCCAATCATCTCATTGCTGGCAGGCAGACGATAATCACCCCACTTATTATCAAGCGTAGGCAACAACTCCACTCGCCACTCGCCATCTACGGCGATACTCCGCTTGGGTTGCTCAATCTCTGCCGTTGCACCCTTTGCTTTGAGCGCCTTACCCGGAGAGAAGACTATAAGGTAGGAGTTGGTGTACTCCTTATCCATACGAATCCACGTACCCTGCTTTGTCTGACGCAGAACGGGCAACTCCTTCACACTACCATCCGTAGCGTCCCACAACTCAACACGTCCCGTTGAACGGAAGAAGCACTCCGAGCCCTTCTCGACGTTCATCACCATATATACATCACGCTCCCCGATGCGACGATGCAGCACCTTGCCGCCCTTCTCGTTGGGAACAAAGTCGGGCAGAATAAGCTGTGGCACAACCTTTTCAACAGCACCATCCGCAACGTATAATCCTACGCCCTTAGCCTTGTTTGTCTGCTTGGTAGCGTTGGCTGAGGCAGCCGTAACGCCAAATATTTCGCTTAGGATAGCCTTTACCTCCTTATCGTCCTCACCACGGCGACTGCTCGCCTCGGGCAAAGCGCCCGTAGCCAAAACAATACCTCCAGCACGATAGAAGTCTCGCAGTTTTTCGAGTGAAGTATAGTGCATAGCACGCATATCGGAGATAACCATCACACGATAACTCTCGTTGCCGACGCATAGCCTACCATCCTTTACCTCGGCATCACGCAGAGAGCGGAAATCAATAAAGTCATAATCCAAACCAGCATCACTCAAACGCTGTGCCGTAGCAAACACCCCATCGGGCTTAGCATCGGGATATGCCTGCATAGACTCCGTAGGATACATCAACGCAATATCGCAAACGTGGTCGCCTTGACTCAGCAGATAGCTCATTCGCTCGGTGTACTCCAGCCACCCCTTCATATGGTTCCAATAGGGCATACGGAAGTGGAAACAGGGCGGTGCCCACTCCCACCAACCACCGTGCGTAGAGTAGTACAAGCCGTGCATACAAACCAAGTTACCGCCCGCCATAAAGTGGTGGTCAATCTGCTGCGTTAGCCATTCGCCCGAGCTGCCCCAACCCATACTATGGAACGCTTCGAGCCACGTACGAGGTCGATTATAGAGGTGCGCAATAGAGCTTGAGACCTTTGTCTGAATGAAGCTCGAACCCTTCGAGGGAGCATCGTTGCCAGGAGCTGTGTACCAGCTATTTGCACGGAAATAATCGACATACGCCAATGG
>JAFNUH010000406.1 GCA_017384185.1 Alistipes sp. | reverse complement strand
TTGTTATCGTGATATTGATGCTTATTGCCGTAACGCTTGGTCCAACAATCAGGAATCTTATCTTCCCCGCAGGTGAGGAGCCTCGTCACATATTTGGACTCTGGTTTACAATACTCGGAGTGCCGCTTATGGCGTTGGCTGCCAATCGCTTGCAGGGTGTGATGAAGTCGTTGGTTGTGCCCGTTGCGTTGCTTGTGGGTTGTGTTATTTATTACGCTATATATGGCGGTTTCGGGGAGGTATTTTCCAAATATAGCTCATCTGAGGGCTCGTTGCTTATCACTCGGTTGGAGTTTGATGGAGGTATTATTATTGCCTTCCTGCTCTGCTATGTTGCGTTGTTAATAAACGATGTAGGCTCTATTCAGTCGTTGGGTGGTATGCTTGGAACCGCAGATACGGATAAACGTTGCCGCCGAGGTGTAGGTATTACGGGTTTGCTCAATATCGTGGCTGGCGGTATGGGTATTATAGGTCCTGTAAACTACTCTATGTCGCCTGGAGTTATCGCCTCTTCCTCTTGCGCATCACGTTATGCTCTTCTGCCAGCAGGTGCTGGATTGATTGTGTGCGCCTTTGTTCCGCAACTTATAGCCATTATGTCGGCTATTCCTAATACAGTTATTGGTGTTATTTTGCTATATCTGATGGGTACACAGCTTGCTGCGGCTCTCCATATGGTTGTAACTACGTCCTCCTCAAAGAGCTTCGATGAGGGACTTATCATAGGTCTTCCCGTTATGGTTGCTATGCTTTTTGGAGCTATTCCTATGCAGATTATCCCCGCAATGCTCCGACCACTTATTGGTAATGGCTTTGTTATGGGTGTGATAACTGTGATACTCCTTGAACACGTTATATTTAAAAAGAAGAATTAATAAAAATAGGGTGCTAACAAGAACGTTAGCACCCTATTTCTATTAGTGACGTACTACTCGATGTCCGAATGGTAGCAGAGCATAAAGCATCAGCTTGAAGTGCTGCATACCGAAGGGGATACCGATGATGGTGCAGCAGAATATCACGCCGAGCGTAAGGTGCGTAAGTGCAACCTCAATACCTCCGAAGATAATCCACAACACATTCATAATGATTGAGAGGCAACCTGCAGCATTATCCTGCGGTTTAACATCTCCACCAAAGGGCCACAAGGCGAACATTCCGAGTCGCATAATCTGCACACCGAAGGGAATACCAACAATCGTGAGGCAGAGCACAAGTCCGCCGAAGAGGTATCCCAGCGAGAGTAACAGACCGCCAAATACTACCCAAATAACATTACCTATAAAATTCATCTCTATACGTTTTTCGGTTAAACATTCTTATTTAAGCAATGGGTGCAGGTTATCCAATCAAGAACTCAAAGAGACTGGGGTTGGCATTCAAGTATTGATAATCAATATTATTTGCCAACATACGCTCCGTAAGACCAGCAAAGTCGTCAGGATTCTGCAACTCGATTCCAATCAGCACGGGACCCTTCTCACGGTTAGTCTTCTTCTTGTACTCGAAGTATGTAATATCGTCGTGAGGACCCAGAACGTTGGTCACAAAGTTGTGCAATGCGCCTGCACGCTGCGGGAAACGAACTACGAAGTAGTGCTTCAAGCCCTCGTAGAGTAACGAACGCTCCTTGATATCCTCCATACGCACGATGTCGTTGTTGCTGCCGCTTACAACGCATACTACGTTCTTGCCCTTTATCTGGTCACGATAGTAGTCCAAAGCACTGATGCTGAGCGCACCGGCAGGCTCAACGACAATAGCGTCGAAGTTGTATAACTCCAAAATCTTGGTACACACCTTACCCTCGGGAACGACCACAATATCATCTAACACCTGGCGGCACACTTCGAACGTAATATCTCCTACACGCTGCACGGCTGCACCATCGACAAACTTTTCGATGTGGTCCAACTCCGTTACCTCGCCACGCTCGAACGAGAGCTTCATACCGGCAGCACCCGCAGGCTCAACGCCGATAATCTTTGTCTGTGGTGACATCTGCTTAAAGACGCTACCTACGCCCGAAGCCAAACCTCCGCCACCGATAGGGATAAATACGTAGTCGATAGCCGAGCGGCTCTGCTGCAAAATCTCAAGACCGACAGTTCCCTGACCCTCAATGATTTTCTCGTCGTTGAAGGGCGGAATAAATGTCTTACCCTCCTCACGGCACGCTCTCTCGGCTGCCTCGTTTGCCTGGTCGAAAGTATCGCCCGCAAGAACAACCTCTACCTCCTCGCCACCAAACATTTTGACCTGGTTAATCTTCTGCTTGGGGGTTGTTACGGGCATAAAAATCTTGCCCTTAATACCCAATTTGTTGCACGACAGAGCTACACCCTGAGCGTGGTTTCCCGCACTTGCACATACAATACCTCGCTCGGTCTGTTCTTGGCTTAGCGAACGAATCTTGTTGTATGCACCACGAATCTTATAC
>JAFNUH010000405.1 GCA_017384185.1 Alistipes sp. | reverse complement strand
GCTCCACTTCTCGGGAAGACCACCCTTGTCGTCAGTCAGGGCAGGGTAGTAGTTCAGGAAGTAGTGACCAGCCTCCTTAGCGTATGCCTCCAACATCTTATTGAGGTCACGGATGAGCTGTGCAGGCTCAATCTCCTTACGCCAGCGGAACACCGATGTGGGAGTGATAGAGCAGAGGATAACCTTGATGCCGTTAGCCTTCGCCAACTCGCACATTGAGATGATGTTACCCAACGTATTCTCGGGCGAGATAAAGCCGTTGTTGCGGGCAATATCGTTTGTACCTGAGAGGATTACAACGCACTTAGGATTAAGGTCGATAACGTCACGACGGAAGCGCACCAACATCTCCGACGATGTCTGACCGCTGATACCACGACCTACAAAGTTGTTCTTTGTGAAGAACTCGGGGTCCTGACGTGCCCAGCCATCGGTGATTGAGTTACCCATAAATACAGCGTCGGGCTGAGCTGTAACCTCGGTGTTAGCCTTCTCGTAGCGGTAGAACTGCGCCCAGTCGGTCTTCTTGTCCTGTGCCATCACGCCTGTGGCGATGAAACACAATGCCAAAGCAAATAAAATTCGTTTCATAGTCTAATTATTTTTGTTAAATCTATTTTGCCTATCACAAATGTACAAAAATATCTGTAACTTTGACCTAAATTTATTAAATTTGCATAGTAGAAAATAGTTAAAACACGATAATAATGGAAAATTTTAAGGCTACGGAATATACGCTCAAGTGTGTGGCTACGGAGCGTGAATTTGAGGATACGGGTTGGGTGCTCGAGGATAAGGAGTGCGCAGAGCCATCGCTGGTCAGAGCTATCTATGCTAAGAAGCAGTTGGAGCTCAAGGGCGACGACTACGGTTTTTATACCTTCTGTGACTGGTTGCCCGTCAGCCGTTTGTTAAAGGGCTCGGCTGCGCCCGTGACCTATCGTAGTGAGGGTTTGGCGAAGCACCTCGGCTTGAAGAATCTCTACATCACGCTGAATGGTTACTCACCCAAGCACGGTGCCAAGATGTCCACCTGCTCGTTCAAGGAGACTGAGGCGTACAGCGTCTGCGGTCGTATGGCGGAGGATGAGAAGCGTGTGCTTGTCGTAGCGTCGGCGGGTAATACGGCACGTGCCTTTGCTAAGGTATGCTCGGAGAATAACATTCCGTTGCTGCTCAGCGTTCCGTCGGATAACCTCTCGGCTCTGTGGTTTGAGAAGCCCATAAACCCCTGCGTGAAGCTCATCGCTTGCGAGAAGGGTGGCGACTACTTCGATGCTATCCACCTGAGCGATATGGCGTTAAAGTCGCCTAAGTTCTACGCTGAGGGTGGTGCTAAGAATGTGGCACGCCGTGATGGTATGGCAACTACTGTCCTCTCAGCCACAACAACCATTGGTCGCATCCCCGACTACTATTTCCAAGCAGTGGGTAGTGGTACGGGAGCTATCGCCGCTTGGGAGGCTAATATGCGCTTGATAGAGGATGGCAGATATGGCAATACGGTGATGAAGCTGATGGTGTCGCAGAATGCGCCTTTTGTTCCGATGTACGATGCTTGGCGTGCCGATTCACGTGCTATGCTTCCCTATGCTGCCGACAAGGCACGTCGTGATGCGGGTATCATCGATGCTAAGGTGTTGTCTAACCGCAAGCCTCCTTATCCTATCAAGGGTGGTTTGTACGACGCACTGAAGGCTACGGATGGCGAGATATTGGTTGCCACAAATGCTCAGGCACGCAAGGCTGCAAAGCTCTTTGAGGAGTTGGAGGGGGTAGATATTCACCCTGCGGCGGCAGTTGCTACGGCTACGCTTATCAAGGCTGTGCAGGATGGTAAGATTGATGCCGAGGCAACGGTTATGCTCAACATCACGGGCGCAGGCGAGCAGGCATTTAAGTCGTCACACGAGGTCTTTGAGTTGAAGCCCACGAAGGTCTTTTCGCTCTCTGCCACCGAGGAGGAGGTTATCGAGGCTGTCGAGAAGATGTTTGAGTAAGAGGAGAGATAAAAGATATTATAAGTGTAATAAGTGTTATAAGTAAGATAAGTGTCATAAGATATATATAATTCCTATATCACCTATAACACCTATAATAAAACAATTAAAAGATAACCTTTGGTTCTGCAACCTTCGGAGCGTAGCGACCAAAGTCCCCTGCCTGAGGCGGGGGATTAGGGGGTGGGTCAGATTTGCAAATGTGGCTCCAGCCACAAGCAGTATGCATTGCTGGGTGGATGACCTACACCACAGAATGATTAGTTAATTTATAAATTATAAGTAAAATGCTTTATCCGATTAAATTTATCCCTCGCTTGAAGGAGCGTTTGTGGGGTGGTCACCAGTTGCTTGCAACGGTGAAGGCTGGTAAGGGTGCGAAGATTGACCCTGAGAAGTGTTATGGCGAGAGTTGGGAGTTGTCGGCAGTGCCGGGCGATGAGTCAGTTGTCGCTAACGGTATGTTGAAGAAGAACAACATCGAGGAGATTATCGAGGTATATATGGGTAGCCTTGTCGGCGAGAAGAACTACGAGCGTTTTGGCTTGACCTTCCCGCTGTTGATTAAGAGCCTCGACTGCCACGATGTGCTCTCTGTGCAGGTGCATCCCGATGATGAGTTGGCTGCCGAGCGTCATAACTCATACGGCAAGACCGAGATGTGGTATGTGTCGGGTTGTGAGCCTGGTGCGGCGTTGTATGTAGGCTTCAAGGATACCTCAATCACACGTGAGGAGTATCTCTCGGCTGTCAACGAGGACCGTCTGCCCGAGATTTTGAACCGTGTAGAGGTTAAGGTTGGCGATGTGTTCTTCATCCCCGCAGGTACTGTTCACGCCCTGGGTAAGGGCATCGAGGTGCTGGAGATTCAGCAGACCTCGGACGTGACGTATCGTATCTACGACTGGAATCGTGTTGACGACAAGGGTAACCCCCGTGAGTTGCACACAGCCTTGGCTGTTGATGCTATCGACTTCGCCAGCGACGGCGACAAGTGCCACATTCGTTACGAGGAGAAGGTAAATCAGGCAGTAACGATGGTCGATTGTCCCTACTTCACAACCAACATCATTTCGCTCGAGGGCGAGAAGGAGTTTGACTATGCGTCGCTCGATTCGTTCGTTCTCTATATCTGCACCGCAGGTGAGGCTGATGTAACGGTTGGTGGTGTAACCGAGCATATCACTCCCTATGAGCTTGTGATGGTTCCTGCCGAGGCGGATGTTGTTACGCTTAAGGGTGATGCTAAACTTCTTGAAGTTTATATTAATAAATATAAATAAGAAAGGGTGTCCCGAAAAGGGCACCCTTCTTTATTCAGGAATTGTATAACAAGAGCTTACTTAATATAAACTTCAAGAAGTTTAGCATCACCCTTAAGCGTAACAACATCCGCCTCGGCAGGAACCATCACAAGCTCATAGGGAGTGATATGC
>JAFNUH010000404.1 GCA_017384185.1 Alistipes sp. | reverse complement strand
TGGATGCCGAGCAGATAGGTGTTCTGGAGCAGTTGTCACAGGCGGAGAATGCCATATTGCGAGTGAGTCGCAACTATGCTCAGGGCGAGGAGATTGCAGCACGTTTGCACTCTGTTGTGCAGGAGCTGAAGGATGTGGGGCAGGGTGTTGCTGACGATAGCGAACGCATTGAGGCTAATCCCGAGCGCCTGCAAAAGTTGACGGAGCGAGTAAACCTTATATATTCGATGTGCCAGAAGCACCGTGTGCAGACCTTGGATGAACTTATAGCAGTTGGCGAGCGTTTGGCAGAGCAGCTTAGCGCTATAACCCACGGCGATGAGAATATAGAGCGTCAGCGAGAGAAGATTGCTGCGTTGCGTGCAAAGGCGGAGAGGGTAGCCGACAAGATTCACGCTCTGCGTGAGAAGGCATCGAAGGGTATGTCGAAGAGCGTTGTTGCAACGCTTACGGCGCTGGGTATGCCCGAGGCGCAGTTTATGGTCGATGTGGCAGATGCTGGCGAGTTGTTGCCGTCGGGTAAGGACCATATCAGATTTATGTTTACGGCAAATGGTCGTATGGCACCGCAACCCGTCGAGAAGATTGCATCGGGTGGTGAGGTCTCTCGTGTTATGTTGGCACTCAAGGCGTTGCTTGCCGAGAAGTCGAAGTTGCCGACAATTATTTTTGATGAGATTGATACGGGTGTGTCGGGTCGCATAGCCGATGCTATGGGCGATATTATCAGTCGTCTGGGAGAGAATATGCAGGTGGTAGCTATTACCCACTTGCCGCAGGTGGCATCGAAGGGCGAGGCGCATTTTGTTGTCTATAAGCAGGATAGCCGTACTAATATCTCACGTTTGGGTGAGGATGACCGCATAACGGAGATTGCTAAGATGCTCTCGGGTAGTGAGATTTCGGCTGCTGCATTGTCGCAGGCTCGTATCTTGTTGGGTGTGGAGCCTAAGACGACACTTTTCTAAAAGACCTAAAACCTCTAACAATATGAAAAAACTTCTTGTGGCTCTTTTTGCCATCACTACGCTTCTATGCGGATGTACCGAGCGTCAGCAACTCAAGTCATCGCTGCGTGATGCTCTCAAGGTAGCCGTAGCGCACGAAAAGGCTATGGCAGAGTATATGCTCCCCATCGAGGGCAAACTTCCTAAATCGTATAATGGTGAGAAGATTGTGACGGCAGCTCCGAGGGATTGGACCAGTGGCTTTTTCCCTGGTACTATGTGGCTCTTGTATGAGCATACGGGCGATGAGCAGTTGAAGGAGTATGCCGATATCTTCACACGCCGTCTGGAGGAGTTGAAGGATTATACGGGTACGCACGACTTAGGCTTTATGGTCTTTTGTTCGTATGGTAATGCCTACCGCTTGACGGGCGAGCCCTACTATAACTCGGTTATTGAGCAGGCTTCAAAGTCGTTGGTTACACGTTTTAACCCTACCGTAGGCTGTATCCGCTCGTGGAACACGAAGCATAAGACCCCTGAGTTGGATTTTATGGTTATCATCGATAATATGATGAACCTTGAGATGTTGGAGTGGTGTGGCTACCACGACATAGCTCGCAAGCACGCCGATACCACAACGAAGAATCACTTCCGTGAGGATAATAGTACATACCACGTCGTTGCATATAACGAACTTACGGGCGAGGTTGTCGAGAAGCGTACACGTCAGGGCGCAGCCGACGACTCAGCTTGGGCACGTGGTCAGTCGTGGGGTCTCTACGGATATACGATGATGTATCGTATGACGGGTGAGCAGCGTTACCTGGAGCAGGCTGTAAAGATTGCCGACTATCTCATCCCACGTCTGCCTGAGGATGCTATTCCAAATTGGGATTTCGATTCGGATAGGATGTTGAAGGATTCGTCGGCAGGAGCTATTATGGCGTCGGCATTGATCGAGCTTTACGGCTTTACAAAGAATGAGGCTTATATCTCTACTGCCGAGCATCAGCTCCGTTCGCTATGCTCTGAGGAGTATCTTGCGTCGCTTGGCGAGAATGGCTACTTTGTCCTCAAGCACGGTGTTGGTAACTTGCCAGGAAATAGAGAGTTGGACGTACCATTGCCCTATGGCGATTACTACTTTGTGGAGGCGGCGATGCGTTATTTGGCGTTGTAAATATCGGTATCTATAATAGGAAAGTCTGTTCGATGATTGTCGAACAGACTTTTTTTTGTGTACGTATGTTCTATTGTCGCAGATTTGTCGTTTTGTCCTATATGAGCACATTGTAAGGCAGAAAGTTACATTTGTTTACCATATAGTGTATTGATATGTTCTAAATGTATATTGCGCAAAAAATAATAGAATCTCATTTTTGCGCCAGCACAATCTGCCAGCTTTCATCCCCCAGCAGATGCCCAAAGCGCAGCTGGCGGCTGGTGCCGAAGTTTTTCAGGTCAATCTTTTTCCACAGCTTCATGGTTGGATGCTTTGCCATTTCTGCC
>JAFNUH010000403.1 GCA_017384185.1 Alistipes sp. | reverse complement strand
TATAATTCCTATAACACCTATTCTGCAACAAGGGCAAGCGTAACGCAGAAAAGAGCTCGCAAAACAATTTTATAAAAGAAAACCAAATTTACATAGAAATAAATTAATTATGACTTTTAACAAATTTCGCTCGATTTATGACGCAGAGGAGCTGAAGGCTCGCTTGGCAAATATTCGCCACGTAGCACTCGATATGGATGGCACCATCTATATGGGTATGTCACTTTTCGACTACACAATCCCCTTCCTGCAGTCACTGCGTGAGATGGGTATCACCTACTCGTTCTTGACAAACAACCCCTCAACATCTATCCCCGACTACTTGAAGAAGTTGGCAGGTATGGGTATCGAGGCTACCGAGGAGGAGATGTACACCACAGCGCTGGCTACCATCGACTACATAAAGACAAACTTCCCCGAGGCACGCCGTCTGTTCCTGCTCGGCACACCCTCGATGATTTCGGAGTTTGAGAAGGCGGGCTTTGAGTCGTTGCCCGACTCGGCTGAGGAGCGTCCCGATGTGTTGGTTGTAGCGTTCGACAAGACGTTGGAGTACTCACGCTTGTGCCGTGCTGCTTACTGGGCACAGCAGGGTGTACCTTACGTGGCTACAAACCCCGACCGTGTATGCCCCACCGACCAGCCCACAGTGTTGGTTGACTGCGGCTCTATCTGCAAGTGCATTGAGCACGCCACAGGTCGTCAGCCCGACATCGTGCTGGGCAAGCCCGACCCCAATATGCTCACAGGTGTGCAGGCTCGCTATGGCGTGAAGCCCGAGGAGGTAGCTATGGTGGGTGACCGCATCTACACCGACATCGAGATGGCACACAACGCTGGCGCTTTTGGTGTGTTGGTGTTGTCTGGCGAGACTACATTGCAGATTGCCGACGAGGCTCCTCGTCAGCCCGACTTGATTGCCGACAGCATCAAGGTGTTGGGCGAGCTGCTGCGTGAATCGAGAGAGTAAAACAGAAAATATAGATGGATTATATACTTTTAATTGTTGGCTTGGTGCTGTTGACCTATGGCGCCAACCTGCTTACTAAGGGATGCGTGGGTATGGCGGCACGCTTCCGTGTACCCGAATTTATCGTAGGACTCACCGTTATGGCTGTGGGTACTTCGATGCCCGAGCTGACCGTGAGTACGATGTCGGCGCTGCGTGGCAGCAGCGATATGGCTATCGGCAATGTGACGGGATCGAACCTGTTTAACACGCTGATAATCTTGGGTATCTGCGCAATGATTCGCCCGATGGTATTCACCAAGGAGAATGTTCGCCGTGATATTCCGTTGTGTATCGCCGTGTCGGCATTGCTTTTGGTGATGGCACTCTACATTGGCGAGCCTAATGGCGTGAGCCGCATCGAGGGTATTATCCTCTTTGTGCTCTACATCGCATTTGTCATCTACTCTATCCGCTCGGCAAAGGGAGATGCTCCCGATTTGGAGGCGGGCACCGACGACGGCAAGCAGGCGGAGGCAACGATGGGCTGGGGCAAGGTTTTGTTCTTTATCGCTATAGGTCTTGGCGGTCTTATCTATGGCGGTACGCTCTGCCTTAACTCGGCTACGGCTATTGCACGTGCGTGGGGCGTAAGCGAGGCTATCATTGCCGTAACCATCGTGGCGGCAGGTACATCACTTCCCGAGTTGGCGTCGAGTGTGGCGGCTATCGTAAATGGCAAGTTGTCGCTGGCGTTCGGTAACATCGTAGGCTCGAATGTGGCTAACATCCTGCTCATCTTAGGTCTTAGCGGCTCGATTAAGCCTCTTACGATGGGCGGCATCACACCGCTCGATATGTGGATGGTCGTAGGCTCTGCCGTGTTGTTGCTGCTCTCGGCATTGGCTATCGGTCAGCGTCGCATCACTCGCTTCGAGGGCGCACTATACTTAGCGGTATATGTTGCCTACGTGGTGGTGCTGATGAAGTAAGAAACATAAACTAAAACTTAAATATTATGAACATTAACATCTTTGGTCGTATGATGCGTGGAGCTATGGCTCTGGCAGCAGTGGCTTGCTTTGTAGGTTGTACGGGCAACCGCCTCGACGGTTATTTTGCAAAGAATGGGCAGATGGACGAGAGAGAGATTGCACTTACCGAGGGCATAACTCTTGCTACCGCTGCCGAGTACGAGAATTTTATCCTGAAGGGTCAGGCGCTCACAGCCGAGAATGGCGAGGCGGCATTGCTCTTCCACTCGGATGGCGAGCAGGGCTACGAGATTACCATACGCAATGGCGCACAGGATGGCTCAATCAAGACAGGTAGCTTGCGTAGCGTGCGTAACCTCTACCGTTCGCTGGCTCAGGATGGCGAGTGGTTCGACTTCGAGCTTGCCGTGCGTGGCAAGAACATTGCTGTGAAGGTGAATGGCGTGGATGTAGTATGCTACACCGAGCCTGCGAAGCCCTACCGTGAGGCGGCACACGCAGCGAAGCTCATCGGCAAGGGTAAGGTTGCGCTGAAGGGCGTAAAGGGAGATGTTAAGTTCCGTAATCTTGATATGCAGACCTTGGCGGCAGATGCTCGCAACGAGGTTGACGTTATGCCCCCCATCGACGAGCAGAGCGACCACATCATCCGCTACCAGCAGAAGGATTTCCCCGTTATCGACTGGCACGTACACCTCAAGGGTGGCTTGACAAAGGAGATGGCGCACGCAATGTCGATGAACTACGGTATCAACTACGGCGTAGCTCCCAACGCAGGTGAGGGCGGCGTAGGTCGTATGTTGGCAGACGATGCCGAGGTGCGCTCATACTACGATGAGGTGAAGAACCACCCCTTCTTGTTCGGCGTGCAGGGCGAGGGTAGAAAGTGGACTCAGACCTTCTCGCAGGAGGCGTTGGGTATCTTCGACTACCTCTTCACCGATGCTATGACCATCATTGACCACAAGAAGCGTAACGCTCGTATCTACCGTGCCGAGGAGGTTATCCGTGATGGCGTGACTCTCGACCAGTATATGGAGCAGATTGTTGACCAGACCGTTAAGATTCTCACAAACGAGCCTGCCGACATCTTCGCCAACGCAACATACATCCCCGATGATATGAATCCCGACTACGACAAGTATTGGACTGCGGAGCGTGTTGACCGTGTGTTGGACGTGATGCAGCAGAACAACATCGCACTGGAGATTAGCGCACGCTACAAGATTCCCAGCTTCGACATCATCAAGGAGGCTAAGAAGCGTGGCTTGAAGTTCACCTTCGGTACGAACAACGTCGATGCCAACTTCGGTCGCCTGGAGTACTGCTTCGAGGCTGTCGAGAAGTGCGGCTTGACCGTAGAGGATATGTGGTTCCCCACGATGAGCGTACGTCGTGAGCGTCCCGTGGTTATCTACAACCATTTTGATGCTTCGGGCAAGCGAGTAAAATAACAGAATTACAGACTAACAAGGCAAACAGGCTACCTGCCGCCCTTTGCTTGCGGCTTCCAGCCGCATTCACAAGTCTGACCCACCCCCAAACCCCCGCCTCAGGCAGGGGCTTCGGTCGCCGTGAACGGCTCCTTGCGGGGAGGGAATAAAGTTTTTGATAAATATTAAGTAATGTACAATAATATCGATTACCCACTATTTTTGTGGCTTAACTTCGACGGCGGAGCGGTGATGGATAAGGCGATGCTGCTCGCCTCGACACCCGCCGTGTGGGCGTGGCTATACGTCATCATATTATATATGGTGTGGCGCAAAAATGGCTGGCGAGGTATCATCATCTTCCTTGTGGCGGCGGCTCTTGCCGTGACGCTGGGCGATATGATTTCGGGAATATTCAAACATACGGGAGTGTTGAAAAACCTCCTGCCCTCGTTCCCCGCACGCCTAAGACCGATGTACACGCCCGAGCTGGAGGGTATGGTGAGCAACATACTCCGTCAGGGTGGACAGTATGGCACGGTGTCGGGTCACGCCGCCACGATGGTCTCGATGGCAGTGCTGGCAATTCCCGCCGTGGGACGACGCTGGTTTACGGTGCTGATGACTGCCGTGGTGCTGGTGATATGCTACTCACGAATATACCTGGCGTACCACTTCCCCATCGACATTGCGTTAGGTGCCGTCACAGGCTTGGTGTCGGGCGGCGTGATGCTCGTATTGTACAAATATGCGATACATCGCTGGTGCAAAAATGGATAAACAGATTAGATAGGTTGCTCTTCGGGGCAACCTTTTTTTATAGGTGTTATAAGAGTTATAGGTATTATAGGTATTATAAGTAATAATTCTATTGCACTTATGGCACCTATAACACTTATAATATCGGCAAGCTACGAAAAAAAATTTGTCATTCTCTCGAAAAATTATTAAATTTGGGAATTGAATGCCTTTTAACTTCAAAACAATGAAAACAACCACCCCGCTTGTGACCTCTGCCGAGAGACGACACATCGAAGCACGCTTCATCCGCAAAATCGAGCAGCTACGTGACGACGAGATACGACTCGTGATGCGTGACCGCCTGGAGAGCAACCCCATCGACTGCGTAAATTGGAGCGACTACCCCTATGCTCCTCGGGTGAGTTTTCGCATAGCTCACTCGGACGATGCGCTCGCCATAATGTTTGAGGTCGAGGAGGAGCACGTGCGTGCCGTAAGCCTCGAGAGCAACGGACCGGTGTGGGAGGATAGTTGTGTGGAGTTTTTCGTGAAGAGCGCAGAGGACGAGGGTTACTTCAACTTCGAGGTAAACTGCATAGGCACAGCCCTTGCCGCCTACCGTCGCTCACGCACCGATGCCGACCACTTCGACGAGGAGCGTATGGCACGTGTAAGACGCTTCGGCTCGCTGCCACACGTGGTGATTGACTCACGTGGCGAGGGACAGCGCTGGTGGATGGTGGAGGTGATACCCTTCTCGCTGCTGGGTCTGGAGCGTGCCCCCAAGCGCATAGAGGCAAACTTCTACAAGTGCGGCGACAAGTGCGACAAGACCCACTTCCTGAGCTGGTCGCCCATAGGC
>JAFNUH010000402.1 GCA_017384185.1 Alistipes sp. | reverse complement strand
TTCATACCACCCTTAAGGTCCAAACCGAGGTTTACCTCCTTCTCCTTACACTCCTTGTAAGTGAAGTCCTTCATACCGAGGAGGCTGAATACGGGCTTATTCTGGATTGAATCCAGGTAGTATGCCTCCATAGCTGCCTGCTCCTGCTCGTCGAACTGAGCAGCGTACTCGGCAGCGTTCTTCTCTACGCCTCGTGTAATGAACGAGAACGAGAGCTGATAAATGCACCCAATCACTAAAAGGATTGTGAATAATTTAAGTGCGCCTTTACTTTGCATTGTCGTTAAAATTTTTGTTTGTATTATAATTATTTACGTTTATAATCACGCAGATCCGAACACAGTCCGAATTTTAGCACGCAAAGATAAGAAAAAAAAGTCTGAAAAGCGAATCCTTACGACCGATTTTCAGACTTTTGCACTATTATTTAGGTATTTTTAGCTGTTTTCAGCTTTGTCAAGAGCGACAATATGCCAAATCTTAGTTTTTCACGTTACTTAAGAGCCGGCAGGAGATACTTCCAAACGAGGTTGATTTCTGCCTGCATATCGCCAATATTTGCCGTCATAGCAATGACCGTATTCTGGTCGGGCATAACGATAATATACTGACCCGCAGCACCATCGGCACGCACAGCATTATGGCGGCAACGCCACATCTGATAACCATAGCCCTGCAACCAATCGCTATCCTTAGGTTTGACAGTAAGATTCTCACGGCGCACACCAGCCGGAAGTGATGCAACGTGCGATGTCGTAGCCTCGTCAATCCACTCAGCAGGAATGATTTGCTTACCGTTCCACTCGCCTCGCTGCAAGATAAGTTGACCCATCTTTGCCAAATCCTCGGTCTTAAGATATAGACCCCAACCGCCAGTGTTAATGCCGGCGTTGCTCTCCAACCAAGTAGCGCCCACGATTCCCAGGGGACGGAACAGACGAGGATAGAGATAATCGATAACCTTCTCGCCCGTAACCTTCTGAACAATAGCCGAAAGCATATAAGTTCCCAAAGTATTATAGACGAAGAAAGTACCAGGCTCGTGAACGATAGGAGCCGCCAGCCACTCCTTAATCCAGTCGGCATCCTCCGTCATATTTCTGCGGCTCGGCTCTACATCGTGACCCGACGACATTGTAAGCAGGTGGCGCACCTCCAACTTCTTGAGATTATCGCTCACCTCGGCGGGCAACTTATCGGGGAAGAACGAGATAACCTTATCCGACAACTTCAGCTTACCCTCCTTTACGGCAAAGCCTACGGCAGTTGCTGTAAAGGTCTTACTTACAGAGTTTAAGACGTGAGGCGTATGAGGCTCGCCCTCGCCCATCCAATGCTCCTTGATGACCTTACCATCCTTGACAATCATTATACTATGCAGGTCTTGCTCAGCCTTAACAACTGCCTCAAGATATTTATCGAAAGCCTTGTTCATCTTCTCCGAAGCCTCGCCACGCTCCATAGACTTTGTAAGGTCGTTATAGCTAATCAGCTCGATATTTTTGTCCTTTATCGCCTGCTTAACTCGCTCACTTGTAAAGAGGTCGGTAACACCCTGACGGTCAACAGCCACATTCTCATAACCGATGTGACCTACGGTCTGCATCTCCTCGTTATCGAGTGCCGGATGATCGAGGAACATATAGTTTTTGCCCGCCTCCAACTTATCCAACATCTTCAAGAAGCTCTCCTCCTTCTCTGCCGAGGTCTTGCTCGGACCGCCATAACCAAAGTGGTTGAGCGAGTACTTCTTCATCGCTACGGCGTGGTCAACGATGGGCAGATTGTACTCCTCAGCAAGGCGCTGCATCAACTCACCCACCTCGGGAGCAAAGCTGAGCGAACCCATATGACCAGAGATGTGGCTCACGTGGGGTATGTGTTTGAGTGCCATCTCAATCTGAGCTCGAGCCTCTCGCTCAATCTCCGCCAGATTCCACTTGTTTTCACGTATCGACTTTCCAGGATATGCCTTATTGGGTGACATCATAGGCAGGAAATAGCCATCCTCATCAACAAGGCTCGGGCAATGGGTCAAGGGACGCCACTTAATGTTATCCCACTCGCTGGTGATTGTAAAGTGCAGACCAACATCCACTCCAGGATTCTCCCTCAGCATACGTGCCGCCTCGGGGAACCACGCCGTTACCACCATCACCTCGATAGAGGTCTCAATGCCGTTTTTATAGCCATCCAGACAGGCTATGTTTGCCGCACGGAACGAGCCCATATCGTCGGCACGGATAATCAATCGAGCATTATTCTGTTGCGCCATAAGTGGCAAAGCCAAAGCCGTGAGAGCCACACAGCAGAAGATGTTTTTAAGGTTTCGTCTCATTGTAGTACGCTTTTGGTTAATAATATACAAATCTAACAATTTGTCGGCAGAAAGCAAAATACTAAACAATAAAAAAGTGGTCATCGTTTCCGACAACCACTTTTACACATATTACGAGTATTGCGAGAAAGAATATAACAAGAGCTATTTTTAGGCTTGCGATGTTTTGAATACCGCAGCATACTGAGCGTATGTGAGGATTTTCAAAACGAGCATAACGCAGAAAGAGCCTTGTTAGATTCTTTCGATATTATCGCTACTTAACCTCCTCAAACTCTACATCCTCAGGCTGCTGCTGTGCACCACCCTGTGCGCCTGCATTAGGATTCTGCTGAGCACCGCCCTGAGCCTGCTGCTGTGCCTGCTGAGCTGCGTACAAATCCTGTGATGCAGCCTGCCAAGCAGCGTTAAGCTCGTTGATAGCAGTGTCGATAGCTGCTACATCCTGATTCTTGTGAGCCTCCTTCAACTTAGCGAGTGCGCCCTCGATAGCAGACTTCTTGTCAGCGGGAATCTTA
>JAFNUH010000401.1 GCA_017384185.1 Alistipes sp. | reverse complement strand
GTTGAGAGCGCCGAAGTGTTGTTGCCATTTACTTTTAAATTATAGATTATGATACACCCAAAAGATATACTCTACGAAGACAACCACATAATTGTGGTAAACAAGCGCTGCGGCGACTTGGTACAGCCCGACCGAGAGACAGACGAGGCTTTGGAGAACGACATCAAGGCGATGATAAAGGTGCGTGACCACAAGCCTGGCGACGTTTTTCTGGGCGTAGTTCACCGCATCGACCGTCCGGTAAGTGGCGCCGTGCTCTTTGCCAAGACATCGAAGGCCCTGACTCGCCTGAACGAGATGCTCCGCAACGGCGAGATACACAAACGCTACTGGGCAATCACCGAGGCACGCCCCTCAAACGAGGAGGGCTCGCTCACGCACTACATCGTGCGTGATGGTCGTACAAACCGTTCACGTGCCTACGACAAACCCAAGGCAGATGGCAAGAAGGCGATGCTAAACTACCAGGTGCTGGGTTGCTCAACACGCTACACACTCGTGGAGGTGGAGCTACTTACGGGTCGTCATCACCAGATACGTGCCCAGCTCTCGAAGATTGGCTGCCCCATCAAGGGCGACCTGAAGTATGGAGCGAAGCGCTCAAATCCCGACGGAGGCATATCGCTGCACTCACGCCGTGTAGAGTTCCTGCACCCCGTGCGCAAGGAGCAGATAAGCATCACCGCCCCTGCACCGAAGGATAATTTATGGGAGTTTTTTGAGTCGATGTAGTTATGAGGTTATTGATTCAGCGAGTAAGCGAGGCATCGGTTACAATCGATGGCGTGGTACGCTCGGAGATAGGCAAGGGTCTGATGGTGCTGGTCGGCATCGAGGAGGCAGATACGCAGGAAGATATTGATTGGCTCACGGGAAAGCTCCTTCGCCTACGCATCTTCGACGATGAGGCGGGAGTGATGAATCTCGACGTTCAGCAGGTCGGAGGCGATGTGATGGTGGTGAGCCAGTTTACGTTGCACGCCTCGACAAAGAAGGGTAACCGCCCCTCATACTTCCGTGCCGCAGGTGAGGCTATATCTCGCCCGATGTACGAGAAGTTTGTAGCATCCGTTGAGCAGGCATTGGGCAAGAGAGTTGCAACGGGAGAGTTTGGTGCCGATATGAAGGTGGCACTCATCAACGACGGACCCGTTACTATATGGATTGACTCACGTAACAGAGAGTAGGATGAGACGCAGAACACAGAAGATGGGCGGTCGCCGTCCTATAATATATATAGTAATCATAGCCATTCTTGCCTTAGCGAGCTACATCCACAACAACTTCGGCGCAGAGAGTAAGGCGGCAGAGGGTGTGGAGATGACGGAGAGTTCGGAGATGGTGGAGAAGCCAAAGACGGAGCCAAAGACGGAGCCAAAGACAGAACAACCGCAGGGCAAGCCCTCGACAACAACGCAAGCCCAGGCTCCAGCGCCCAAAACAAAGACCACACATTCGGGATGGGCAGAGCTGCCCGCCGTGAAGAGCAACAAAGAGCTCTACATTGCAAGCCACTCGTGTGGCGATATACGCAACTACACCGTATGCTTCAGCCAGAAGCAGTGCGCCCCGCTGTGGGTGGCATACCCTATGCACTCATCATACACGGGCAACACAAAGCGCACGGACAACTACGACTACGACCCCTCGATGCCCGTAAATATTCAGCCACGCCTAAACCGCTCGTATGGCGAATATACACGTGGTCACCTGTTGGGCTCTGCCGAGCGTAACGTCTCACGAGAGATGAACAACCAGACATTCTACGTGACAAACATCGCCCCACAACAGCGTGATGGCTTCAACCAGTCGGGAGGTGCGTGGAACAACTTAGAGAGCTTCGTTGACCGTCAGGTATGTAGCGACACACTCTACGTGGTGACGGGTTGCATCTACGAGGAGTACACCGCAACGGACGGCAGCAAGATAAAGCCCAAGACAACTACGAACAAGAACGACAATCGAAAGATTGGTGTCCCCACAGCCTATTACAAGGCGTTGCTTCGCACAAAGTCGGGCAAGACGGGCAAGAGCGTTATGGAGTGCAAGCCCTCGGAGCTAAAGTGCGCCGCATTTATCGTTCCGCACCGTTCGGCGCAGGGGCATAAGCCTACGGCAAAGGATATGATTTCGATAAAGGAGCTGGAGCAGTTGACCGGCATAGACCTCTTTGCCAATCTGCGCAACGCCCCCGAGCAGAGTGCCGAGGCTAAGGATTGGGGATTGTAAAACGCAAAACAGATTAAAATTATGGATATAGCACAAGCAAAACGTAAAGAGAACATCGCCGAGTATATCCTCTATCTATGGCAGTTGGAGGATTTGTTGCGTGCGTTGCAGTTCAGCCCCGAGGCTATCTACTCGCAGCTGGTAGCACCTCGTCAGGTGGAGGAGGAGCAGAAACATATCTTCCTGTTATGGTATATGGATATTGTAAACCTGCTGCGCAAGGAGGGCAAGGATGAGAGTGGACACCTTGAGCACACGCTGCACCTCGTTGGCGATATGCACAACCTGCACCTGCAACTGATGCAGAATCCTATCGGTGAGCACTACCGCAAGACTTTCGCAAAGCTCGCTCCGCAGCTACCGCAGTTGCGTGCTATGATAAAGAAGGAGGATGTATCGGATACCGAGCTGGCTTTTCGTGCGCTCTACGCCGCTATGCTCTACCGCATAAAGGGCGACGAGAAACGTTCGGCAGCGATAAAGGATACCATCGAGCTGGTGTCGCCCGTAGTGGCTGAATTGTCAGCTATGTATGGCAAGGTCGAACGTGGCGAAGTGGACCTTTTTAAGGATATGTAGAGGCTGAAAATATAAGATTTAAGCCCCTTAGAAGGCTCGCAAAGGGCAAAAACGGTGGCGAAAGAGCATTTTTATTAATAAATATTTTGCTAAATCGGAAAAAACGTTTTACCTTTGCACCTCGCAAAGATTATGCTACGGCGCAATCTATGCGAATATGTGAAACAAACACAAAAACGATATCGTTATGGCAATGAAAAGAACTTACCAGCCTTCTCGTCGTAAGAGAATCAACAAGCATGGATTCCGTCAGAGAATGGCTACTGCTAACGGCCGCAAGGTTTTGGCAGCACGTCGTGCAAAGGGACGTAAGAAGTTGACCGTATCGGATGAGTCAACTTTCAAGTATGCTTAATTTTCCGATTACGTCGGAAAAATAAGAGGGGAATGGACGCATTCCCCTCTTGTTTTTTTATACCCCTAAATCCCATCCTCTATATCACTTTAGGCACAATTTATGCTCCGAAAGGGGTATGAGACTAAGAACACCATTTATTGCAGCCTTCACCATCGCCCTCACGGCACTGATTATTGCCTACCTTGCCAGCCTGCGCTTTCCTGCCGAGCCGACCGACTACCTATGGTACGACTCGCTACAACAGCTGGGCGAGATAGGGCGTGCCAAGTACCGCCAGAGCCACCGCTATGGCGAGTATGCCCGCCGTGCCGAGCGTGACTCGCTGCACAACGTAGCTACGCTATTTAGGGCTATGGCATACGCCGACAACGTGCAGTGCAACAACTGCCGCAAGGCGATAGAGTCGTTGGGTGGGCGTTTCCACACCCCCGTGCTCCTACCCTCCGAGCGGGAGCCGACACTCACGCATCTACACAGTGCGCTGAGCGAGAAGTATGAGCTGCACAACGGACCGACAACGCCCTGCATACACCAAGCCTTAGAGGATGGTAATCGCTACGTGGCACGTCTTATAACGTGGTGCGACGCCAGCGACATAAAGCAGATAGTAATCCTGCAACGTGAGATAGAGCAGTTAGAGCACAACGCCCCACGAGAATACAGCGTATGCCCCACCTGCGGAGCGATAAGCGACGGAGGGCTGCACTCCTGCCTCTGCCCCCACTGCTTGACCGAGAGCTCGGAGTTTATACTCTTCAAGTAACACTCAAGGTGCACCTTAACTATATACAACAAAAAGGGCATCCCTTATGGGACGCCCTTGATTTACTGCAAATACTATAAGCCGAGTTCTGTTCTCCCGAAGGAGCCTCTATCATTTATCTACGACTACGGTCACCCGCAGCCTCTAGCAACCTACCCCCCGACATTGGGCGAGCAACCCTTAATTGTCGGTATACACGGTCTTGCAACCCGCAAGGCGTACTGCCAGCGAACATTGCTGCCGCTGCGGTGGGCTCTTACCCCACCTTTTCACCCTTACCGAAGTGTTTACCCTCGACGCCAAACTCTTACGACCTCAGCACCCAGGCACCCAGGCGGTTATTCTCTGTTACGCTACTACACCCTTACGAACATCGAGCCGTTAACTCGTGCGGCGCTCTGCGTTGCTCGGACTTTCCTCTCCCCTTACGGGCAGCGATAGAGCGTATTTCCAGTATTTTATTGGATAAGCCCGCTAATACTTCTGTCGGGTGTCATCCCGACATTGTAATGCTTACCGCTTATCAGCGAACTTCTCCTAATTCTGCTTTGTCCAAAAAAATTGGATAATTGAGGATGTTTTTAGGCTTGCGACGGAGAGCAAAGCGGAGCATACTATGCGTATGTGAGCATTTGCTCGACAAGCGTAACGACAAAACAGCCCAATTAGGCAATTTTTACTTTACGACAGGCTTAATATCCTTAATACGCAGCTGCGTTGTAACCGTACCACGATAGTGGTTCTCCACAATCTGGTAACATACATCTATCGGACGACCTGAGCGCACCCACTCGTAGTGTGTGGGCTGCTGGAAGGCGATAGTCTGGATGGTGGTGTTTGGCTTCTGCTTCTGCACCAAATCCATACGCAAGTGCTCCATCTCGGCACCTACCAACTTAGCCTCGCCGTGAACGCTCGCTCCATATGTCGCAAAGACGGGAGCCGTATTTCCAGGTCCGAAGGGCTGGAAGTTGTTGAGCTGGCGATGGAACGCAGGCGTGATGTCCGAGAACAACAGCTCGCTATCGATATCTACCTGCGGAACCAAAATCT
>JAFNUH010000400.1 GCA_017384185.1 Alistipes sp. | reverse complement strand
TGAAGCGTGTCGGCAAGAATATCACGAACCTCAGCGATGGCGTTGAGCTGATGGCTGGCGCCTGTTCTCACGCTCACGAAGGTCATCACCACCACGGCATCGACCCGCACATCTGGACATCGCCCCGTGAGCTGAAGATTATGGCTCACAACACCCACAAACGCATAATGCAACACTACCCCGACTCGGTGAAATATACGAAGGCATACGAGGCATTGGTGCAGGAGTTAGATAGTCTGGATAGAGAGTGTGAGCGTTCGATTTCGGCTTCGAGTACTAAAGCGTTCGCCATCTACCACCCTGCCCTAACCTACTATGCCCGAGCATATTCATTGGAGCAGATTGCTATCGAGAGCGAAGGTAAGGAGCCTTCGGCAAAACATATTGCCCGCATCATCGAGCAGTCGCACAACAAAGGCGTGCATTGCCTTTTATATCAGGTTGAATTTCCTCGTTCGACGGCAGATGTTGTTGCTAAGGATATGGGTATTGAACCAAAGGAGATAAATCCTCTTGCAAGCGACCCTCTGCAATTCATCAAAGATGTAACCAACGCCATAACAGGTAATTAGCAGATTATGACGCAAAGCAAAAAGATAATTACGCTTCGTAACGTTAGCGTCAGCTACGACGCACACACGGCTCTTGAAGAGGTCAATCTCGACATCTACGAGGATGATTTCATCGGCATAATAGGTCCCAACGGAGGAGGAAAGAGCTCTCTGGTGAAGGCTATTATGGGCGAAGTGAAGTATCGTGGCGAGATAGTAATTGACGACCTGCTACGCCGTGGCAACCACTTTAAGATTGGATATATGCCGCAGGTGAGCCAGTTCGATATGCGTTTCCCGATATCTATCGAGGAGGTTGTTCTCTCTGGTCTGCAGACTGAGAAGGGATTTTTTGGTCGATACACCACTAAGGACAGGGAGCGAGTAGCCGAGTTACTCAAAAAGATGGGTATCGAGGAGCTTGCCAAACGTCCTATTGGCGAGGTGTCGGGTGGACAGATGCAGCGTGCCCTACTCTGCCGTGCAATCATTGCCGAGCCAAAGCTGCTGATTTTGGATGAGCCGACAAACTTTGTGGACAACAGCTTCGAGCAGGAGTTTTACACAATGGTGGCTGAGCTTAGCAAGCAGATGGCTGTGATTATCGTCTCGCACGACTTAGGCACGATAACCAGCATTGTAAAGAGTATCGTTTGTGTAAATCGCTCGGTGCATCGTCACAACTCAAATATTCTGACCGAGGAGCAGCTACGCAACTACAACTGCCCTATTCAGATTCTCTCGCACGGACATATTCCCCACACGGTGTTGGAGCATCACTCGGGAGATGGGTGCAAACATCATCACTAATAAAAAAGCAGAACCCTGAGAAAAGGATTCTGCTTTTAATTTTTGGTTGTAAGAGTATTACTTCTCGTTGCAAGAGCTCAACTCCTCGAACAAGCTACCGAAAGAAGATACCATATCACGGCGCAAAGCAGCGTAGTACTTCTTCACGAGCGAAGCATTCTTAGGCTCTGTGGGGTGGTTAGCCTTGATATAAAGAGCGTTACGCAAAGCAACAGCCTTCTCCATAATACCTACAACTGCCTCCTCACGTGCGGGCTGAAAATATATTGCCATCTCGCAATCGAAGACAAACTCCTCCAAACGATAGTCAATCTCCTTCTTAAGATTTCTCAAATTTGCCATAATCAAGTCGTTTTTATTAGTTTATATTTTATGCAAATATATAAAATGCAAACGACTTATGCAAATCTTTGAGGCTAAAGTAGGTGCATCAACCTCCTAATATATCGCATTAGGGTCACTCAAATCGACAATAATACCCATCCACTCATCAATCACAACGCCACGACACGGGCAAACTGCCGGCTGCGGCTTGGGCGAAGGTGCAGGTTTTGGCTTCTCGATAAGAGTTCGCACCTCAACAATATGCTCCACATCATAATAAACAGTCATCTCAACACGGCGCATTGCGGGCAGTATCTGATTGCGGAAAACGCTCCACACCGCAGGCATACGCTTGAGTTGCTGCTCCTTGGATGCCTCCGACGTTGCAGAATCTATGATACTCAGCACTTTATCTTTATCCTGAATGGCAGAGCTCACCACCGCCTCGTTGCAGTTGTCCCACTGCTCGGCATCTGCCATCACTTGAATAGGATAATTCGACAGGAGGGCATATCGGGATTCGAGCATCGAACGGAACTTCTGCGCACGGCTGAGTGCCAACGCCTCGTTACCCATAGCATCTCCATCGGGAGAGGCATAGCCCGTAATCTCTATACGTTTAATCTGCATATTCTCCCCGTTCTGAATATCAGTCATCATCTTATCCAAATCATCAAGCTCGGCACTATTGCCAGCCAATAGCGAGTTGAGCTTTGAAGCTGATACGCTGTACTTTAGGTTATACTGCGCCTCATCCTCGGCACTATTAATCTTGTAGCGGCGCACAAGGTAGTTGCCATCGACCCACT
Source organism: Alistipes sp. (assembly GCA_017384185.1). Lineage (GTDB taxonomy): Bacteria > Bacteroidota > Bacteroidia > Bacteroidales > Rikenellaceae > Alistipes. The sequence continues at coordinate 175 of JAFNUH010000400.1, read as the reverse complement.
CCGACAGGAGTGTAGTATCAGCTCTCTGCTGCATCTGCTCGGCAGGAAGTGACTCAGCAGAGAGCGACTCCGTAGCAGCAACGGCAAGAAGTGTTGCAATTAGAAGATAAATCTTTTTCATTTCTATAATCTTTTGGTTTGACTCCACAGAGCGCAACAATCGCACCAAAAGAGA
>JAFNUH010000399.1 GCA_017384185.1 Alistipes sp. | reverse complement strand
TGAGGTTGTGCCTCAGGAGCCTAAGATGACAGGCTTTGTCTTTAAGATTCACGCAAATATGGACCCCAACCACCGCGACCGAATCGCCTTTTTGAAGATTTGTTCGGGTGTCTTCGAGCGCAATGTGCCCTATCTGCACGTTCGTAGCGGTAAGCAGATTAAGTTCTCGGCACCCCACGCCTTTCTGGCAGAGAAGCAGTCGTTGGTTGAGGCATCCTACCCTGGTGATATTGTGGGTCTGCACGATACGGGTAACTTCAAGATTGGCGATACGTTCACCTCGGGCGAGAAACTCAAATTTACGGGTATCCCCTCGTTTGCGCCTGAGTTGTTCCGCTACATCGAAAATGCTGACCCTGAGAAGTATAAGCAACTCGCCAAGGGTGTCGACCAACTTATGGACGAGGGTGTGGCTCAACTCTTTACGAGTACCCTCAATGGCCGTAAGATTATCGGTACGGTGGGTGCCTTGCAGTTTGAGGTTATCCAGTATCGCTTGGAGCACGAGTATAACGCCAAGTGTCGCTGGGAGCCTGTAAATGTCTACAAGGCGTGCTGGATTGAGAGCGACAACGCTGCACAATTGGCTGATTTTAAGAAACGTAAGTATACAAATATGGCTCTCGACAAGCACGGCCGTGATGTCTTCCTTGCCGATACGAGCTATGCATTGCAGATGGCTCAGGAGAAGTTCCCCGATATCCGATTCAAGTTTACCTCGGAGTTCTAATCCGCCACTGCCGAATAACCTACACCTAAAACATAAATTATGGAGAATCAGAGAGTTATCTTTCTCGACTACCTGCGCTTTTTCGCTTGCCTGATGGTGCTGGTGGTCCATTGCTGTGAGCCATTTTACCTGGGTGGCCCTGGTACCTATGTCGCCTCGCTTGGCGATGCGCTGTGGATGGGAGCTATCGACTCCGCTTGTCGTGCTGCTGTGCCACTCTTTGTCTTGGCGTCGAGCTATCTGCTCTTCCCCGTGCAAGGCTCTACCCGCACGTTCTTCTTGCGCAGGATTGAACGAGTGCTCATCCCGCTGGGCGTGTGGATGGTGCTCTATGCCTGCTTCTCGCTCACTGCGCTGTCGCCAATTTTTGGTGGTGTGGCCGAGCCTACGGATGTTGTGGCTAACTTTAAGCAGTTGATTTTCAATTTTGTACCCCACGCAGGACACTTGTGGTTTGTATATATGCTCTTGGGGGTCTATATGCTGATGCCACTCCTCTCGCCCTGGATTGAAAAGGTTGGTAAGCGTGGCGAGGAGGCTCTGCTTGTTGTGTGGCTCTTCACGACCACCGCTCCGTTCCTCACCCGTATAGCGCAGAATTGGGTAGGCAATGGCGACCTTTGGGGCTACTGCCCGTGGAACGACTTTGGCGCACTGCAATATGTGAGTGGCTTTATCGGATATGTCGTGCTGGGACACTACCTGCGCACCTATGTCAAGGAGTTGAGTTGGAAAAAGACCCTTGCGTGGGCTGTGCCATTGTGGCTGGTTGGCTACGCTATCACCTTCGGCTGTCTGTGGTTGTTCCTGCCTACGAGTGTTGCTGGATATCCCCTCGCTGAGCTTTATCAGTTTGCTGTCGATATGGAGATGAGTTGGGGCTTCTGCTCTACGGGTGTGGTGCTGACCACGGTTGCTTATTTCCTCATTATCCGCAAGTTCTGTTCGACGGGCTGGCTCTATCGCCACATCGTTCTGCCTGTGTCGAAACGCAGTTACGGCATCTACCTGATGCATATGTTCGTGCTCACCCCCGTCGTTGTGTGGTTGCGCTCGCTGGGCTTGCCGACCGTTGGCGTTATCTGCCTTGGCGTACTGCTGACCTACTCAATTTGCGGTGCGATTACCTGGGTACTCTCCTTTATCCCCAAGAGTAAGTATATTATCGGGTAGTTGATACCGTACATACTCTCTCTAAGTGGGAAACGCTTGGAAACGGCTGTAAAGTATTGTTAATCCAATAGTTAAGTGTTTCCTACCCGTGC
>JAFNUH010000398.1 GCA_017384185.1 Alistipes sp. | reverse complement strand
GACATAGAGTTACCGTGATTCAGCGGCTCGTTCTGCACCGTGACGGCATAGATAGGGATGCCCTCAGCCTCCATCTCGCCTATCCAGCGCACGAAATACTCGGCGTAGTCGGCATAATACTTTGGATTCAATATGCCCGAGGTCCAGCTATCATAGGGTTCTCCCGTCTCGGGGTGGAGCTTCATCCACTTGGGGCACGACCACGGCGAGCCGACGATACGAATCGAGGGGTTGATCTCCAGGATGCGCTTCAGAATAGGCAGCAGGTCACGGCGGTCATACTCGTGCAACTCGAAGAACTCGATACCCTCCTTATCGCAGCAGGTATATTCGTCGAGCGAGAAATCCGAAGCACCGATAGAGATACGGATAAAACTCATCGCCATCTGGTCGGGCGAGAAGCACTCCTGCAAAATCTTCTCACGATCCTCCTCGCTCATCTGCATAAGGTTGTAGCAGGTAGAGCCCGTCACCGCAGCACCAAAGCCATAGATAGGCTGGCGGCGGCTATCGCTCAGCACCTTTATATAATCGCCCTCCGAAGGGGTCACATCACGCAGCTCGGCATTGTTCAACTGCGCAAAACGGAACTGCACATCGCCCGTGCCCGAAGTGACATAGACCTCGGCACGCTTGGTGCAAGCCGCAAACATCAAAGCAAAGAGTGCCACGCACAGAAGGCGCAGCACCGAAAAATTTTTATTCATATTACTCCTCATTTATATCTTCAACCTTGGGTGCAGGGCACTCAACGTCACACACCTTCGTAAGTCCACGCTCGGCAGCAAGGCGCTCCATCAGGGCGTAAGCCTCGGCGTAGTCGTTGTGTATCTCGCCATCGAGGATGGCATTCTTTATCACCTCCTTAATCTCGCCTATGGCACTACACGGCTGAAGGTCGTAGCACTTCATAATTATATCGCCCGTGATAGGGGGCTGGAAGTTACGCACCCTGTCACGCTCCTCCAAATCCTTCATCTTGCGGCGCACCAGCTCGAAGTTTGCAAGATAGCGCTTCACCTTGGCATCTATACCCGACGTGATGTCCGCCTCGCACAGCGTCATCAGCGCCTCAACATCGTCGCCCGCCTCGAACAACAGACGTCTAACGGCAGAGTCGGTCACCATATCCTCCGACAGAATAATAGGACGCAGATGGAGGTAAACCAACTTCTGCACAAACTTCATATGCTCGTTCATCGGCAGCTTCAGGCGGCGGAAAATATCACGCACCATCTTCGAGCCGACAACCTCGTGCTGGTGGAATGTCCAACCGATTTTTCTATCGTAAGCCTTGGTCAGCGGCTTGGCAATATCGTGCAACACGGCCGCCCAGCGAAGCCACAAATCACTGCTCTTACGGGCTACGTTGTCCAGCACCTTGAGCGTGTGGCGGAAGTTATCCTTATGGGCGTGATTGCCTACCCTATCCACTCCACAAAGTCGCTCCATCTCGGGGAAAATCAACTCCAGCAAGCCCGTCATATGCAGCAAATCGAAGCCGATAGAGGGCACGGGCGAGAGAACTATCTTGTTCAGCTCCACCATAATACGCTCCTTCGAGACAATCTTTATTCGCTCCTTATTGCGGGCAATGGCATCGAAGGTCTCCTCCTCGATGTCGAAGCCCAGCTGCGTAGCGAATCTCACTGCACGCATCATACGCAACGGGTCGTCCGAGAAGGTTATATCGGGGTCGCAGGGGGTACGGATAATACAATCCTCGAGGTCGTACATACCATCAAACGGATCCACCAACTCGCCAAAGCGGTCGCCATTCAAGCACCACGCCATAGCGTTGATGGTAAAGTCACGGCGGCGCTGGTCATCCTCCAGCGTGCCCGGCTCGACCTGCGGCTTGCGTGAGTCGTGGGTGTAGGACTCCTTGCGAGCTCCGACAAACTCCACCTCCGTGCCGTGCGCCCTCACCATAGCCGTGCCGAAGGTCTTGAAGACCGATACCTTACCCTTCACCTCACGTCCCAAAGCCTCGGCAACCTCGATACCGCTACCCACAACCACAACATCTATATCGGTCGAGGGGCGACGCAGGTAGTAGTCACGGACATATCCGCCCACAACATACGCCTCCACGCCGAGCTTATCGACGATAGCGGATATTTTGCGGAAAACGGGGTTTTCGAGAGCTGTAATTTTCTCTTCCATCCTGAGGTTATATTACTTTGTAGAGGCTAAAGCACGCTGGTACAACTGCACCGTATTCTCCAAACCAAAATAGAGAGCATCGGCAATCAAGGCGTGACCAATCGACACCTCGTCACACCACGGAATACGCTCTGCGAAGTATGCCAAATTCTCCAGGCTGAGGTCGTGACCTGCGTTCAGTCCCAGACCTACACGGCGTGCAGCCTCGGCAGCCTCGACATAGGGAGCAATGGCAGCCTCACGGTCAGCCTTATAGCCTGCGGCAAATGCCTCGGTGTAGAGCTCCACACGCTGAGCCTCGCACTCCTTAGCCGCCTCGACCATCTCAACAACGGGGTCAACGAAGATAGATGTGCGGATGCCTGCGTCGTTGAAGCGTGAGCATATATCCTTAAGATACTGACGATTACGAATCGTATCCCAGCCAGCATTCGACGTGATGGCATCCTCGGCATCGGGCACAAGTGTAACCTGCGCAGGACGCACCTCCATCACAAGGTCGATGAACGAAGGGATGGGGTTTCCCTCGATGTTGAGTTCGGTTGCGATTACCGCCTTCAGGTCACGCACATCCTGATAACGGATATGGCGAGCATCGGGACGAGGATGAACCGTGATACCCTCAGAGCCAAAGCGCTCGATATCGAGAGCCGCACGCACCACGTTGGGCACATCGCCGCCACGTGAATTACGCAACACGGCAATCTTATTTACATTAACACTCAGTTTTGTCATAAAATCGTTATATTTGCATAATATTACGCCACTTACAGGTCGATATAATTTGGAGTAAAAGCCATCTTCAGATAGCCTCCCGCCCCGATTACATCGCCAAGGCGATGTAAAGTTACTCATTTTTTTCGATATGAGCACCAAAATATTACTTTTTTCCCGTCCTCAAATCGCCCATACACAGAGCGACATTGGACAGTTGTGGCCCATTTTTGAGCGTTACGGCTTTGATTACGCAATAAATCAGGAGTTTGCCGAGGTTGTCGAGCAGCAGTTCGGCATCACGATTGACCCTGCAAAAATATATGGCGAAACTACAGGCGAGCAGCCCGCCAACTCGGTTATGGTATGCTGTGGTGGCGACGGAACACTGCTCGAAGGCATACACCGCCTGAGCAACAAATCAATACCCGTGGCGGCTATCAATTTTGGACACCTCGGATTCCTCACCTCGGCGACACGTGATGGCGTGGATGCTCTCTTCGATGACATCGCCAACAACCGTCTGCATCTGCACCCCCGCACGATGCTCGAGATTGAGGGTATTGATGAGATTGGAGGCAGACTCACAGCCCTTAACGAGGTGACGGCACACCGACTGGATGCGACGATGATAAAGGTCGAGGCGAGCGTCAACCAGCAGACCGTAGCGCAGTACAATGGCGACGGAGTAATCGTCTCTACACCAACGGGTTCTACCGCCTACTCGCTCAGCGCCGGAGGTCCTATCGTAGCCCCCGAGTGCGGATGTTTTTTGCTCACCCCGCTGGCGCCTCACGGCTTCGGAATGCGCCCCGTTGTAGTGCCCGACACGTCGGTAATCGAGCTTACGATTCATACCCGTTTAGGCAAGGCGATGCTCTCGGTGGATAACCGCACATACCGCATAGGCGACGGCACACACATCAAAATCCGCCGTGCGTCGGAGCAGATTTTATTGGCAACGCCGCACAATATATCGTTTTACGAAACGTTACATTGTAAGATGATGTGGGACGTGGATATCCGCAACTAACCCCTACAAAAACAGCAAAAAGAGAGTTAAAATAGCACCCGAGAGGTTATTTTATAGATAAAAAGAGGATTTTTCTTTAATTTCCGAGTAAATTTATCTACATTTGCAAGTTATATGAACCAAAATAGCGTTATACCACAACATATCGCCATCATTATGGACGGCAACGGACGTTGGGCTAAGCTGCGTGGAAAGGAGCGTAGCGAGGGTCACTTTGCCGGTATGATGGCGCTCAAGCAGACCGTTATTGCCGCCGCACAGAAGGGTGTGAAGTGGCTTACCGTCTATGCCTTCTCGACCGAGAATTGGGGTCGTCCCCAAGCCGAGGTGGAGGCATTGATGGATTTGGTGTGCAAAGGTGTGGAGATGAATGCCGCAGAACTGAGCGAAAACGGAATACGTGTGCAGGTTATTGGCGAGCGTAGCCGTTTTTCGGCATCGGTGCGTGAGGCGATAGAGCGTATCGAGAGCATAACAGCCAAGGGAGAGAATATGACCCTTGTGTTGGCTCTCAACTACTCATCTCGCAGTGAGCTTACATATGCCGTGCAGCAGATTGCCGCACGTGTAAAGGCTGGCGAGATGGAGGCTGATGCTATTACAGAGCAGACCATTAGCCAGGCACTCTACACTGCCGCAATGCCCGACCCCGACCTTATCATCCGCACCAGCGGAGAGTATCGTCTGAGCAACTTTTTGATGTGGCAGGCATCCTACTCGGAGTTCTACTTCACCGACACACTCTGGCCCGACTTCGGCGAGGAGGAGCTTACGAAGGCTATCGAGGCATATAACGCACGTGATAGACGTTACGGATTAGTAAAGTAAAAGATATTTGTTGATATACAATGAGATACGCAATTAAGACATTTTTTGTCATCGTGGCGGCGTTGCTTTTGGGAGTATATCCCGCATCAGCCCAGAAGGTAAAGAAGGAGCGCAAAGCCAAGACAGAGCAGACTGAGAAGAACAATAATGAGGCAGAGAAGGTAGCCGACCAGAGCGATAAGAGCGAAGAGGCTGCCGAGGCAGAGAAGGATGCCGAGAAGAAGAGCGAGCCCGAGAAGAAAGAGCCTAAGAAGGTTATCGAGTGGGACGAGAAGGCTCCCGTGATGCGCTCGGACGCTACGCCCAAGCTCTACTACATCCGTAACGTAAATGTTCACGGCGTGGAGCATATGAACGAGAATCTGATTCGTAACAGCTCGGGATTGATTCCGGGCGATACGATCTATCTGCCGAGTAGCTATATCTCAAACTCTATCACACGTCTGTGGTCACAGCGTTACTTCTCTGATGTCAAGATTGGAGCAACAATCGAGGGCGACAGCGTTGATATTGAGCTCTTTATCAAGGAGCGTCCCCGTGTATATACCTGGGACTTCGTGGGCGAGGGTGTCGGTCGTGGTAAGCAGAAGGATTTGGCTGAGAAGCTCAAGCTGCGCCGTGGTACCGAGCTTTCGGACTACGTCATCGACCGTAACGAGCGCCTTATCAAGAAGGAGTTCTCGGAGAAGGGTTTCCGCAACGTAGAGGTTAAGACTGAGATTGAAAACGACCCCAAGATGGAGAATGCGGTAAACGTAACATTCCGCATCGACCGCAAGGAGCGTGTACGTGTAGGTGCCATCACATTTGCTGGTAACAACGAGTTTAATGCCAAGCGTCTGCGCCGTGCATTCAAGAAGACACACCAGAAGTCTATCAACATTTTCAAGAATACGAAGCTCAAGGAGGAGGATTACGAGGAGGATAAGAATCTGCTTATAGAGTTCTATAACTCACGAGGTTATCGTAATGCTGCTATCTTGTCGGACTCTATCTACGATATTAACGAGAAGCGTATCGGTATCCACCTTGACCTTGTCGAGGGTGATAAGTTCTACATCCGTGACGTGAAGTGGGTGGGTAACTCGGTATATGAGACCGACCTGTTGAATACTATGTTCGGTGTGAAGAAGGGCGATACATACGACAAGAAGTCTATGCACAAGCGTCTTGGTATTGGTCGTGAGACCGACCCCGAGGCACAGTCAGTATCGAGCCTCTACCAGAACAACGGTTACTTGATGTCGCAGATTGAGCCTACGGAGATTGTAGTGGCAAAGGATACTATCGATATCGAGGTTAAGATTTTCGAGGGTAAGCCCTTCACAATCAACGAGGTTGGCATCTCGGGTAACAACCGTGTAAACGACGAGGTTATCCGCCGTGAGCTTACCGTATATCCCGGTTCGCTCTACAACCGTTCAATGTTGATGTACTCATTGCGTCAGCTCACAAGTATGGGACACTTCGACCCAGAGAACTTGCAGCCCGATATTCAGCCCGTAAGTGACGAGTTGGTAAACGTTAACTTCCCTCTTGCAGAGCAGGCAAGTGACCAGTTCAACATCGCCGGTGGTTGGGGTTCAGGCTCATTCGTGGGCTCGGTGGGTATCACCCTGAACAATATCTCTACACGTAACCTCTTCAAGAAGGGTTCGTGGACACCCTACCCCAGCGGTCAGAACCAGAAGTTCTCTGTATCGGGTCAGACAAACGGTACATACTATAAGGCGTTGGCAGTAAGCTTCACCGACCCGTGGGTTGGTGGTCACAAGCCCAACTCATTCACATTCTCGGCACACTGGTCTGAGCAGAACAACGCATACTACATCTGGCAGGACGCTACAATGCACTTCCGCACGTTGGGTATTGCGGCAGGTTTGGGTAAGCGCCTCTCTTGGCCCGACCCCAACTTTACACTCTACCTCGAGGCACAGTACCGCCGCTATGCGTTGAAGAACTGGGATTACTTCATTATGTCGAACGGTTCGGCTAACGACATCTCGTTCAAGGCATCGTTCGGTCGTTCAACCATCGACCAGCCTATCTACCCCCGTCGTGGTTCTGAGTTCTCGGCAACATTGACACTTACACCCCCCTACTCATTGTGGGACGGCATAGATTATGGCGACGAGAGCCTCTCGGAACAGAAGCGCTACAAGTGGATTGAGTACCACCGTTGGCAGTTCAGAGGTCGTTGGTTCCAGCCTATCACTCGTGACGATAAGTTGGTGCTTATGGCAGCTGCCGAGATGGGATTCTTGGGCCACTATAATAAGAATAAGGTATCGCCCTTCGAGCGTTTCGAGGTTGGTGGTGACGGTATGAGCGGTTACACAATCTATGGTGTGGACATCATCGGTTTGCGTGGTTACGAGGATGGTGCCCTCGACCCGATGGATGGAAATTATTCTATCGCATACAATAAATACACTATGGAGTTACGTTATCCTATTATACTGAAGCCCTCATCACAGGTGTTTGCCTTGGCATTCCTTGAGGGAGGTAGCGGTTTTAACTCGTGGAAGGAGTTCTCTCCCTTCAAGATTAAGCGTTCGGCTGGTGTCGGCGTACGCCTCTACTTGCCTATCGTAGGTTTGCTTGGTATCGACTGGGGTTGGGGATTCGACAGACCTATGAACGACAGCAAGCCCAGCGGAAGCCAATTCCACTTTACAATGGGTAAGTCGTTCTAATGTGGCAGAAAATTTGAACAACCCACTTATATAATAATAAGTACAACTAAAACCGATGACTATGAAACGATTGATTTTAACATTAGCACTTGTGTTGAGCATAGGCTTCGCAGCCTCGGCACAAAACTATGCTGTTGTTAACAGCGAGAAGATTTTTAAGTCTATCGACCAATACAATCAGGCAATCACACAACTCGACCAGATGGCTAACGACTACCAGAAGCAGGTGGATGCCAAGTTCGAGGAGGTAGAGAAGATTTACAACGCCTATATGGCACGCCGTGCGCAGCTCTCTGAGGCTTCACAGCAGGCAAACGAGGAGAATATCCTCAAGCTGGAGAAGCAGGCACAGGAGTTCCAGGAGTCAATCTTCGGCACGGATGGTGAGTTGATGAAGAAGCGTCTGGAGCTTATCCAGCCCATACAGAAGCGTGTCTTCGAGGCTATCGAGAAGTACGCACAGGCGAAGGGCTACGATATGATTATCGACATCTCGCAGAACGCCACGATGCTCTACTACTCGGAGCGTGCCGACCACACCGACGAGATTATTGCCACATTGAAATAGAAACACAATAAATTACACACATAAAAAATTATGAAAAAAGTATTGAAACTAACCCTTGCGGTTGTGTGCGTGATGTTCTCTACATCGCTCTTCGCACAGAAGATTGGCCGCATCAATTCACAGGATGTTGTTGTTAATATGACCGAGTTCAAGGAGGCACAGACTCAGATCGAGGCTTTGGCTAAGGACTTGCAGGCTCAGGCTGAGACTATTCAGGTTGAGTTCAACAACAAGGTTCAGGAGTATCAGAAGGGTCTTGAGACTATGACTGATGCAGTTCGTCAGATTAAGGAGAAGGAGCTCAGCGATATGAGCGCTCGTTTGCAGGAGTTCAACCAGGTTGCTCAGCAGGAGTTGCAGAAGAAGGAGCAGGAGTTGATGGAGCCCATCACTAAGAAGGCTATGGAGGCTATCAACGAGGTAGCTAAGGCTGGTGGTTACACCGTAGTATTCGAGACTGGTGCTATGGTTTACTTCGACGAGGCTCAGGTGAAGGATATCACTCCCGAGGTTAAGACTAAGCTCGGCGCACAGTAATCGTATAAATAATGAGTTCTCGGCGTAATGCTCGCCACGGAAAACTCACTCCTTATACAAATAAAGGCTGTTAACAAAAGGGTTAGCAGACTTATTTTTTTATATATTATCTGCATTCTCGGCAAAAATTTGTATCTTCGCATAAAGTAACCTAAAACAATTTTAAGATGAAGCGTCTATACACCTTTGCAGTGGCTCTCGCCACCTGCATACTCTCAAATGTAGCAATAGCACAAAACCCTGCATCGTTGCCCCGCACCATCGAGTCGGGCCCTTTCAAGGCGGGACATATTCAGGGTATTGCAGTCGATACCGACCAGAAATATATCTACTACTCATACACCACAATGCTTATCAAGACCGATATGCAGGGTAACATCGTGGGTACGGTAACAGGTTTGCTGGGTCACCTGGGCGACCTCGATTTCAACGACGAAGATGGACGCTTGTACGGCTCGCTGGAGTATAAGAACGACGCCATCGGTCAGGGTATCCTCCGTATGGAGAGGAGTACACGCACCTTGCAGAACGCATTCTACATCGCCATCTTCGATGTGGAGCGCATCACACGTGTGGGTATGGATGCCGAGAAGGATGATATTATGACAACGGTATATCTGCCAACCGTTTTGGAGGATTATCTCGCCGAGGTTGTGAGCGTGGAGGGTAAGCAGAAGCACCGCCTCGGTTGCAGCGGCATTGATGGCGTTACGTTCGGACCGAAGTTCGGCAAGAAAGGTGGCAAGCAGTATCTTACCGTTGGCTACGGCGTGTATGGCGAGACCGAGCGCTCGGATAATGACTATCAGGTGTTGTTGCAGTACGACATCAGCAAGTGGAAAAAGTACGAGCATAAACTCTCGCAGGATGATATGCACCAGCAGGGTCCCGCAAAGCCCTCGGGTGAGTACTTCGTAAAGACGGGTAACACGACATACGGCGTGCAGAATCTCGACTACGACCCCTCGACAAATCTTTGGATGATGGCGGTATATGCCGGCACGAAGAAGCACTACCCCAACTATACACTCTTCGCAGCCGATGGCTCGGCACGCCCCGTAACCAAGGCTCTGGATGGTGTGCCCTACATAAAGAAGGGCAAGGTTGTAGCTCTTAAAGCGGCAGGCAAGCAGCAGGGCGAGATTCGTGGCTGGTATTGGGGTGTAGGCTCTACGGGTATCTGCTCGTTGGGTGACGGTTACTTCTACCTCTCTCACAACTACAAGATTGAGCAGGGTCAGGGTAGCACAATACGCCTCTATCGCTTCACAGGCGAGGAGGATGCCGCATTCCAACAGGTTAAGTAGAGATGAATCGAGCGGGCGCAATAGCAGAAGTGGATTGGTATCGCAACCTCGTAGCACGTAAACTACGGCTATGGGGTGGCGACTTGCGTGCCGACCTCAAGGAGTTGCTACTCGCAAATATCGACGAGGTAGCTGAGCAAAAAGATTCGCTCACATTCAAGGAGTACAAGGATGGTTACTACATAGGTCAGGTGGACGAGGAGGGTTTGCGCCACGGCTATGGCATCTACACCCGCACCTCGGACAAAAAAGATAGATGGATGATGCAGGCGGGCGAGTGGACAGAGGAGCGTGCCGTGGGAATCCACACCCTCTACGATGCCGACTGCCCCGAGAAGCACCACTACTTAGCCGCCATACACTTCAAAGGCAACCGCCGCAAAGAGCGTGGTCTGGTGGGTGTAAAACTCTCCGAAAGAGGCATAGACACACGCCCCAGAAAGTACCGTCGTTGGGAGGGATTCTCGTGGTCGACGCTCATCGTGGGAGCTATCTTTATCTATATCTTCACGCTGGTATTAATCCGCAATGCTAAGATTTGCCTTATTGTAGTTGCCATCATTGCAGCGCTCTACATCTTAGGATGCATACGTGGCAGGGATTAGCTACAACCCCTTGCGGGCTATCAGCCACGCAAGCGTATTATACATCCACAACACGCCACCTCGCATAAACTCGGGCAACGAGTTGAGCACACGCACCTTGCGCTCGATGCGCTTCGACATCGTGTTATAGGAGAAGAACTCCAATGCTCGGCGTGCTGCCGCCGTGCCACCACGTGAGCTCTCGACAAGAGCCTTACCCAAAGCAACACGTGCCACATATTCGTTGCTTAAATCCTCTCGCTCAGGCTCATACAACTGCTCAAAAGAGTAGGCTGTCTTCTCGGGACGATATATCGCCGCCGAGCGATTTGATGCCGCACGTGAGTAGATAACAAGCGGCTCGGGCGTAAAGGCGACATCTGCCACACGGGCTATCTTCGTCCACAGAAATTGATCCTCGCCCATACGCATACCCTCAGGAAATCCACCCAGCTCCAGAGCCAAATCACGTCGCAGAGTCGTAGCCGAGGGAATCAGCACATAGCGTGTCATAGACTCCGCAAAGAAATCTACCACGCCCTCTCTCTCTGGACAGCGTGCCCGCACACGGCGCTCGCCATCGTCGATAAAGAATCCCACGCCATAGGCTCCGCACCCGGGGTAACGCTCAATCATCTGCGCCACCCTCTGAAGATAATCCGTACACCACATATCGTCGCCATCGATGAGTGCCACCCACTCGCCCGTAGCCTCACGCATAGCACGATTGCGGGCAGCGCTAACGCCCTGATTCTCCTGGCGTATGATACGCACCAGGGGCGAGGCTATGCGCTCGACAATCTCAACACTCTCGTCCGTTGAGCCATCATCCACGATGATAATCTCACGTGGCTGTAGGCTCTGCATCATAACCGAGCGGAGCGTGAGCTCAATCTCCGAGGCTTTGTTGTAGAGTGGAATAATGACCGATATGTTGCTTGTGGCTGTCATATATTGCAAATGTAACTATATTTGCGTAATTTTGCAATAGAGCAAAACCTTATGCTATGCGTCTTACGGAGAAAATAATTGCAGCACTGCAAAACACATTCGACACCCTTGTCTTCCTTGCCACGATGGCAGCGAAGGAGGATTTTCGCAACCACGTAGCACGTGCCGGAGCGGAGGATATGCACCCCTCACGCCGACTCGCCATCCTCGGCAACGGACCTTCGCTGGGCGAGCAACTGCCAAAATTAATCGAGCGTAAGGAGTGGGCAGAGGTCGATATGATGGCTGTGAACTTCTTTGCCTTGAGCGAGGAGTTTACGGTGGTGCGCCCAAAGTATTACGTTATCTCCGACCCGATGTTCTTCCGCAAGGCGGGGCAATCGGAGCGTGTGATGGCACTCTACAAGGCTTTGGCAGAGAGGGTTACGTGGCGTATGACGCTATACGTTCAATACTACAATCCCGAACATTTTGATTACAGCACCGCCATAGCTGCCAACCCCAATATCCGTATTGTACCGTTTCATTCGATAGT
>JAFNUH010000397.1 GCA_017384185.1 Alistipes sp. | reverse complement strand
CGGTAGTATTTATAACCGTCGATGGTCGCTCGGCAGGCAATGCCGACGGTGTGAGCATCCCCGAGTTGGCATACCTTGTGAAGATTCTCGGTGGCTACGATGCTATCAACCTCGATGGCGGTGGCTCAACAACCCTTTGGCTCAAGGACGCACCCGACAATGGCGTTCTGAACTACCCCACCGACAACAAACTCTTCGACCACGCCGGCGAACGCTCAGTCTCGAATATATTTTATGTGAAATAGATTTCAAAAAATGGTGCTAACAACAAAGATGTTAGCACCATTTTATATATATGTAATCTCCTCTACTTCTCGAGGTAGTTGAGAATATTACCACTAATTTGCATTAGGGATATTTCGCAGAGTTTGGTGTTGTACTCTGCGGTGAGGATGCGCTCCTCGGCATCGAGAAGGCTCTTTTGTGCTTCACGCATATCGATGCCCGGAAGGTCACCGAGCAGATAACGCTCCATAGCGATTTCGTAATTCTCCTTAGCGGCAATTAGATTCTCCTTTTCGAGCTTAATAACCTCAAGATTATTACAGTATGCCTGCCAGAAGTTTGCCAAATCAGCCATCAGCGATTGTCGCAACTGCTCACGGCTATATTCTGCATTCTCAATCTCAATACGTGCATTGCGTTGCTCTCGGCGGCGATTACCGTCAAAGAGTGTAAAGCCTAAGTTAAGACCTACGTTTGGTCCTAACGTACCACGCAACTGCGTTGACCCCTTAGCATATATATTATGTGTATATCCATATCCTGCCTTAAGTCGTAGATAGGGATAGTTGCGGGCCTGCACGGCTTTGAAATCCAGCTCAGAGATTGCCGTATTGCGGTCAGCGATAAGCAACGACACGTTAGAGGTTGCTGTCTGGTGGCTAAGCTCATCCCACTTTAGTGAGCCATTTACCTCAATTACAGAATCCTGTGCTATGCAACGTTCGTTGATATCCTCATTTGCCATAAGCTCATTGATACGGATATACGACGCTGTAACCAGCTCCTGCTGAGTCATATACTGCGACGAGTCGGCGTTAAAATCGACCTTCGCCTGCAACAAATCCAGTCGTGAGAAATCTCCAATCTGATAACGTGCCTCCGTGATACGCAATCGCTCACGAGAGAGCCCCACGGCATAGCGATAGTTTTTCAGACGCAGCGTCTGCTGAATCAAGTTGTAGTACTCGGCTGTAAGGTTAGCGATAAAATCCTCAATCGTAAGGCGGGTATTGAGCTTACCCTTCTGCTCCAGCTCACGCAACTTTTTAAGGTTTGTCTGCACTCGCATACCTTCGAACAGAGTCCAATTAAGCGACACGCCCACATCAACGGTCTGATTATATGCAGCATTATCGATTGTTTTTTCGCCCTCAAATGGGGTTGTGGCAGTACGGTTAGCTACGCCAGAATATCCCGACGAGAGGTCAAGCGTAGGCAACATACCAGCATTTGCAGCAGTGGCATTGTTGCTACTTATGCGCTCGTCGTTGCGAACGATAAGGATATCATAATTTTGCTGTAATCCTATTTCAAGGCACTCCTTGAGCGAAATAACCTTCTGCTGTGCCGTAGCAGCCGACATCACGCAGAGGGTTAGTAGGAGAGAATATATATACTTCATACGATACTACTCTTTTAATATTTTACTTCTATCGGTTGAAACGTAGGTATAGATTGCCGGCACGATGTAGAGCGTAAGGATTGTCGAGACAACCATACCTCCTACAACCGCAACACCCATAGCAATACGACCATTAGCACCCTCGCCCGTAGCATAAACCAGCGGCAGAAGACCCAGGATTGTTGATGCACTTGTCATCAAGATAGGACGCATACGCTGCAATGCCGACTGCTCGATAGCATCTCTCATTGGCTCGCCCTGCTCCTGTTTCTGGTTAGCAAACTCCACGATAAGGATACCATTCTTTGCAACCAATCCGATGAGCATAATGATACCAATCTGGCTGTAAATATTCATCGTCTGACCCGTGAGAGTCATAAACACCAATGCACCAGCAATAGCCAACGGCACGGTAAGCATAATGACGAGCGGATCCTTGAAGCTCTCAAACTGCGCAGCCAAAATCAGGTAGATAAGCAAGATTGCCAGCAAGAAGGCGAAGATAAGGCTCGACGAACTCTCACGGAACTCCTTAGAGTCACCCGAAAGCGCCGTGCGGAAATCATCGGGTAACACCTCAGCCGCAATGCGGTCCATCTCCTCCAAACCATCGCCGATAGTCTTTCCCTTAGCCAATCCAGCCGACACGGTTGCCGACAAGAAACGGTTGTAGTGGTGGAGCTGCGGTGGGGCAACATTCTCCTCAAGCTCAACGAGGTTATCCATCTGAATCATCTCGCCCGTGCCACTACTACGCAGGTAGATTGACTTCAGGTTGGCGGGTTTATTACGCTGCTGACGGTTAATCTCCGCCAAAATCTCATACTGCTTACCATTCATATAGAAGTAGCCCATACGCTGACCACTCAAACCATATTGTAGGGTCTGCGCAATATCACGAGTAGATACACCCAGCAAATTCGCCTTGTCACGATTGATGGTAATACGAGCCTCAGGCTTACTAAACTTCAAGTTCACATCTGCCATCTGGAAGACGGGGCTGTCGTAAACCTTCTCCATAAACTTCGGCAGAATCTCCTCCAGACGGTCGATAGTCGTTGCCTGCAACACATATTGGATAGGCATACCGCCTCGGCGGTTACCAAATGTAGCCTGCTGCTGCACAAAGGCACGAGCCTTAGTCTTTTTCTTAACGGCACGTGAAATCTCCTCAGCCATCTCCATCTGCGAGCGCTCACGAGTAGCAATATCCTCCAACGCAATCTGAATATTACCACGTCCACTGCTTACACGAGCCGTAACATAACGAGTCTCGGGCATCAGCGAATCGACCAGGCGGTTGATATCCTCGGTGTAGTCACGCATATACTCGTATGTTGCACCCTCCGTACCGCTCGTATTGATTGTAATCTGCGAACGGTCCTCCAGCGGAGCAAGCTCGGCAGGAATCGAACTCCACAACCAACCAATAAGTCCGAATGTAAGAACCGTTAAGGGGAGTGCAATCCAGCGACGCTTCAAAAATGCGGCGAGAGTACGGCTATAAAAGTTATTCAACCCTACGAAGAAAGGCTCGGTTTTATTATAGAACCAATTCTGCTTCTCGGTCTTAACCAGAAGTTTTGTCGCCAACATCGGGGTTACGGTAAGAGCCGCAAACGTAGAGATAATCACGGCTCCCGAGATTACCAAACTAAACTCAACAAAGAGTTTTCCCGTCATTCCCTCCATAAAGACAATGGGGAAGAATACCGCAAGCAGGGTGATAGATGTTGAGAGTACGGCAAAGAAAATCTCCTTCGCACCCTCAATACCCGCCTCAAAGGGCGACATACCACGCTCTATTCGGATGTAGATATTCTCGGTCATTACGATGGCATCATCGACAACCAATCCCACCGACAACACCACAGCCAACATCGTAAGCACGTTGATAGAGAAGCCTGCGATGTACATAAAGAAGAATGTACCGATAAGCGAAATCGGGATGACGATACACGGAATGAGCGTTACACGGAAGTTACGCAGGAACAAGAAGATGATGATAATCACCAAGATAAACGCTTCGTAAACGGTATCCTTTACCTCCTTGATTGAGGCACGGATAAACTTCGTGTTATCGAAACCGTAGCTCAGGATAACGTCATCGGGCAAATCCTTGCGCATCATCTCAACTCGCTCATAGACAGCATCGGCAATGTCGATATGGTTAGCACCCGGCTGAGGAACGACAACAACACCGACCATCGGCACGCCATTCATCTTCATATAACTTCTAATACCCTGAGGTCCCAACTCGGCACGACCAATATCGCTTAGGCGGATAATTTGCGTATCATCCTCCTTAACAACCAAGTCGTTAAACTCCTTGGCGGTGTGCATAAGACCCATCGTACGGATGGTAAGCTCGGTGGTATTACCCTCGATACTACCCGACGGAAGCTCCACATTCTCTCTGTCGAGCGCACTCTTGATGTCGATAGGTGTAATTCCGTGACCCGCCATCTTCTCGGGGTCGAGCCATATACGCATAGAGTAACGCTTCTCACCCCAAATCTGTACGGCACTAACGTCGCTGATGGTCTGCAGCTGCTCCTTTACGGTGAGGTCGGCAATCTCGCTAATCTCCAACAATGAGCGTTTATCGCTCTGCACCGCCACCATCAAGATAGGCGATGCATCGGCATCAGCCTTTGAAACCGTAGGCGGGTCGCAGTCACGGGGCAGGAAACGCTGAGCACGTGATACCTTATCACGCACGTCGTTGGCGGCGGTCTCCAAATCTACCGACAACTCAAACTCCACAGTGATTCGGCTCGAACCCTGCGAGCTGACACTCGAGAGCGAGCGGATACCTGGGATACCGTTGATGTTCTGCTCAAGAGGCTCGGTAATCTGGTTCTCAATAACATCGGCATTTGCTCCCGGATATGAGCAGTTTACCGAGATAATAGGGTTATCGACGCTGGGATACTCTCTCACACCCAAATAGCTGTAACCAATCACACCGAAGATGACGATAATGAGCGTCATCACCGTTGCGAGCACAGGTCGTCGAATACTTAGTTCGGAAATATTCATACTTATGGGTGTAATTTACTGAATAACATTGAGCTCAACGGGCAAATCCTCTCGCAGCTGAAGCGTACCTGAGGTGATAATCGTGTCGCCCACCATCAAGCCCTCGATAATCTGAATCTGAGAATCGGTTCTAAGACCCGTTTTAACACTTACCGACTTAGCTTTGCCGTTTACATATTTATATACCTTGTCGATACCCATCTCAGGTACAATTGCCTCGGTGGGGATGGCGATTGCATTAGGAATATCCTGCATCTGAATATTTGCCGAGACAAAACGACCAGGTGTCAAACGACCATTGTGATTCGGGTATGTAGCACGCACCGCCATCATTCGTGTAGAGGCATCCACCTCCGACTCCTTGGCATAAACGGTAGCCTTGAATGTCTCGTTGATTCCCTCCACGGTAAATGAGAGCGGAGTACCAACCTTAATCTGGTCGGCATAGCGCTCGGGAATAAACATATCAATTTTCAAGGGTGAAATCTTCGTGAGCTTTGCCACGACAACATTCGATGTTGCATAGGTACCCTCACTGACATTTCGCAAACCTACAACGCCATCAAAGGGGGCACGAAGCTCCGTGAGTGCGATATTCTGCTTTACGATGTCAATCTCGGCATTCAACATTGCCAGCTCGGTGCGAGCCTGCTCGAACGCCTCCTGACTTACGGCATCCTTCTCGAGAAGCGCACTTTGACGATATACACGGTCGTTGGCGAGCTTTAGCTGAGACTCGTAACGAGAGAGCTGCGCCACCAAAGGCTTGTCGTTGACCTTTGCCAACAAATCACCCTTGCGAACGGCTGTACCCTCCTGGAACATAATCTCGACAATCTTTCCCGAGGTCTCAAATGTCAAATCAACCTCCTCGTCGGGCAGCAGGTTACCTACCATCGACAACTCGTCGGTGAGTCGCTGAGTATTGATGATAAGACCGTTTACATTCAGGGTGTTATTCTTATTTACCACCTTAGCGGGAGCATCAGTGCCAGATGCCTTATTGTGGTTATAATATTTATAACCTCCAGCAGCTAAACAAAAAACTGCGATAACAACTGCGGTAATAATCCACTTTTTCTTCATATATCATAGCTTATTTAATGGTCATTTATTACCTGCAAATATACTAAAATTGAAATATTTTAATATTGTTAAATATTAATATAACGGTGAAACGCCCAAATAAGCAGGTGAATCGACTGAGAAAACGAACAGCGCAATATTAAATAGATATTATATTAATGAACAAAAATCTGTTCTACCTAATATTTTACTCAAAATATTACCATCTGCATAATGTTTAATTGTCGGATATACACTCTTTATTACAAAAGATTTTCTAACTTTGTATAAAATTGGTAAATATAAGATTGGACTACGATTTAGCATTTTAGGTAGAGTCGGGTTATATGATTCTCTTCTCGATTTGTTCGGGGGCATATCTCGTAGGTTGGATTATTATGAAGGCATTGGTGCCAAAATATAAGTTTATTGAAATTTAATAATCACGGAATATGTTTAATGTAAAAGACAGAGTTGTTGTAATCACAGGTGGTTACGGTGTTTTGGGCGCTTCGATGGCTCGATGCTTATCAGAGCTGGGTGCTCACGTAGTTATTGTAGGTCGTAAGGCGGAGAAGGGCGAGGCTCTTGTTACGGAGCTATCGGCTTTGGGTGCCGAGGCTCTCTTCTGCAAGGCAGATGTTCTCGATCGTGAGGCTTTGATTGCGGCGAAGGAGGCGATTATCGGAAAGTGGGGTCGTATAGATGTCCTCATAAATGCTGCGGGAGGTAATATGCCCGGAGCTACGATTATGCCCGACAAGAATATCTTCGATTTGGATATAGATGCCTATCGCACGGTATTAGACCTCAATTTGGTTGGTACGGTTATTCCTACGTTGGTATTTGGTGAGGTGATGGCTAAAAATGGTAAAGGCTCAATCATCAATATCTCATCTATGTCGTCTCAGCAGATGATTACACGTGTGTGTGGCTATTCGTCGGCGAAGGCTGCCATAGATAACTTCACTAAGTGGTGCGCAATGGAGATGGCTAAGAAGTTTGGCGAGGGGCTTAGAGTGAATGCCATTGCTCCTGGCTTCTTTATAACCGAGCAGAATAGAACTTTGATGACAAATCCCGATGGCAGCCACTCTGACAGAGCAAAGGATGTGATTCGCAACACTCCATTTGGTCGTTTGGGTGAGGCTGATGAACTGCACGGTGCTGTTGTGTTCTATGCGAGTGATGCTTCAAAGTTTGTAACGGGTACGGTACTGCCTATTGATGGCGGTTTCAGCATCTTCAGCGGTGTATAATATTTAAGACTTTACCAATGGGAAATAATACACGATGCCGTTTTGAGCAGACTATGCGCTGGTATGGTCCTAACGATGTTGTTTCTTTAGCAGACATTCGTCAGGCGGGTGCCACGGGCGTGGTCAATGCATTGCATCAAATATCTCCCGGCGAGGTGTGGAGTGTAGAGGAGATTCTCAAACGCAAGGCGATAATTGAGGCCGCAGGTCTCTCTTGGACAGTCGTGGAGAGTCTGCCCGTCAGTGAGCAGATTAAATCTAAAACCGGAGATTGGAGGCTCCACATCGAGAACTACAAACAGAGCCTGCGAAATTTAGGAGAGTGCGGCATCAAGGTGGTGACCTATAACTTTATGCCTGTACTTGATTGGAGTCGTACATCGGTTGCCTATGATGTGGGCGATGGTTCAAAGGCTCTCCGTTTTGAGAGGGCTGCATTTGTGGCATTTGACCTCTTTATTCTCAAGCGAGAGGGCGCTGAGAAGGATTACTCGCAGGAGGAGATTGAAAGGGCAGAAATGAGATTCGCCGAGATGAGCGACGAGGAGAAGAGGGTGCTGGTGGAGAGCCTGCTGATGGGATTGCCGGGTGCTGACGAGAGCTTCACGGAGCAGGCTATTTTGGAGGGGCTGGAGCTATACAAAGATATTGACGAGGCTCAGCTTAAAGCCAATCTTGTAGATTTTCTCTCTGAGGTAACCCCCGTGGCAGATGAGGTAGGAGTGGTGATGGCGATACATCCCGATGATCCCCCATACAAGTTGTTGGGACTGCCACGAATTATGCGCACTAAGGAGGATTTTCTTGAACTTGTGGAGGCTGTGCCTAACAAGAGCAATGGACTCTGTTTTTGTACGGGCTCGTTCAGTATCCGCCCCGATAATGATTTGCCTAAAATGGCGGAGGAGTTGGGCGATAGAATCAACTTTGTCCATTTGCGAAGCACTGAGCGAGATGAGTTGGGTAATTTCTATGAGGCAAACCACTTGGAGGGTAGTATAGATATGTATGAGATTGTGAAGAGCCTGCTTGGTGTGATGAAACGTCGAGGTTGCTCTCTGCCGATGCGTCCCGACCACGGTCACCAAATGTTAGACGATTTGAAGAAGAACGCCTACCCGGGATATTCTGCTATCGGACGCCTCAAAGGCTTGGCAGAACTACGAGGTCTGGAAATGGGAATCGCCAAATCACTATTTGAGAATTAACCTGCAAGCAGATTATAATATATATTGCTCGTAACGATAGTTGCCGATGGAACGTCTGCAACAAACTTTAATATGAGATGGCGATATATGATAATTATTGGACGTAGGTATTATGTTTAAGGCTACTCGTTAATTCGGGTAGCCTTTTGTTTTTTTTGATTTTGTCTTTGCTGTGGATTGTTATAATGTTGATTTTCATCTGTTTGTGGAAATTATGCAAGCAAACCTCAATTCAAGAGTAGTATATAAATGGTATAACATTATCTCTCGATAGATTTACTAACATATCCGTATTAGGCTATATGATATCATTCCCACTTAACCAACTCCTGAGGGAGTGCGATTCGTTTGGCTTCGCCTCTCTCGCCTGTGATAATGTAGTGTTTAGCCAGGCGCTCATCGAAACGAGTAACGAATGCCTCTCTAACACGAGCGCATTTCTCGTTAATGGAATTTTTCATTGGGTCGGTGACATCTTCAATACTGCGGCGTTGCGAGATAATCCATCTATCGCCCTTTATCTTCTTGTATATCTCTTTCAACTCATCACGGTAGTCCATCAGGTGTTTGAACACGATGCCCTCGGGGTGGCGGAGAAACAAAAGATATACAGCCTTTACCAGCGGTGTCATCTGAATCTCCATATTGTTATAATCAGGTAGCAGAATGCGATAATCTGCGGTTATCTCAAGGCGGCTCAACTTCTCGGGTTTATTGATGAGCTGCTCCAAAATGTAGGCACTGACTCCTCGTTGTTTGAGGTCTCTGATACGCTGCTCAATTTCTTTTAGCAATCCCCAAGTTTCTTCGTCAAACTCTTCGGTCTTTATATGTTCTTTAATATCGTCATCATCGTCGAAATCACAACAATCGTCGTCCCAAATATCATCCTCATCCTCTTCATCTATATCATTCAAATTAGCTGAACGGAATCGAATATCTTCATCAAAATCTTCGCTTAAATCATTGTCGGCATCATTGGTCTCGTTAAAAGAGTCTCCGACTTCTTTTTTGTAAGCAGCGAACCACCTGAGTCGGGTTTTATTGTTAGAATCTATAACATCGTCATCAAAATCATCATCTTTATCATGTAGTTCTTTTACAGACCTTAATGAGTTCTCGTTTTTTACTAATTCTATATTTCTTCTTCTGTATGCTGGAATACGGAGCTCTATTCTAGAAGGGTCATTATTGTCTAAATCACGCTCTATACATTGCAATACTGAAGAAAATTCATTGTCCTCAAAATAACGCTCATCATCAAGCGAGATACCTCTAAATATACAAGCATCTTCCTCTGCAAAAGCATCTGAATAATATACCAAAGATTGTGGCACTTTAGTCCTATTCTGAGGGTTAGCCATAAACTGCAAGAGGAAATCGTTCTTGATGTCGCACTCGGCTACACTCTCTGAATATGGGGCATAGTAATCTAAGGCTCTTGATGAGGTCAAATCCTTGGCAAGATATGGCATATAACAGAATTCCCAACCCCAGAATTCATAATGTTGGCGTATAGCCTCATAGTTGGTTTGAATATAAAGATTTATCTTTTCGTTATATTCACTCTCAACATATATCACCTGTTGCTTGGCAGGCTGAAATGGCAACTGATTAAACTCTATCTTAAAAAACATAAGGCAATCATTTTCAACAAAGT
>JAFNUH010000396.1 GCA_017384185.1 Alistipes sp. | reverse complement strand
TGGCTTCCGACTCCCCGCAGCGAAGGACAACCGCCCGCTGAAATTCGAGGAGTTTGAGAAGATGATGGGCACGGCGATATATGTCAGCGCCACACCTGCCGACTACGAATTGAAGATGAGTGAAGGCATTGTCGTCGAGCAGCTTATACGCCCAACAGGTTTGATTGACCCGCCGATGGAGGTGCGACCTACGGAGAATCAGATAGATGATATTATTGAGGAGATTCAGCGCCGTGTGCGTGTCAATGAGAAGGTACTCGTTACCACTCTCACGAAACGTATGGCGGAGGAGCTATCGAAATATTTTGACCGTGTGGGTATCCGCAACCGCTACATACACTCGGACGTAGATACGCTGGAGCGTGTGCAGATTTTGGAAGACCTCAGGGGTGACCGTTTTGATGTTTTGGTTGGTGTAAACCTACTGCGTGAGGGTCTGGATTTACCTGAGGTGAGTCTTGTGGTGATTCTCGATGCCGACAAAGAGGGATTCCTACGCAACGTGCGCTCACTCACGCAGATAGCAGGACGTGCAGCACGAAATGCTCACGGATTGGTGATTCTTTATGCCGACCACATAACAGACTCGATGCGTAATACCATTGAGCAGAGTAATCGCCGCCGTGAGATTCAGGTACGATACAACATTGAGCATAATCTCCTACCCCGTCAGGCGCAGAAGAGTGGCACAGGACAGAGCCTACTGCTGACACAGAAACCCGAGGATATGAATGCCTACCCCATTGTCGAGGAGCATTACGCTGTGGCATCGGACGTGGAGGGCAGTTACAATGCAACACCCAAGTTCAACCGCAAGGAGTTGGATGAGTTAATAGCAAAGGCTCGTGAAGATATGGAGCGTGCAGCTAAGTCGCTCGATTTTATGGCAGCTATGCGATACCGAGACCGTATGTATGAGTTACAAAAAATAAAAGAGGAGCTGTAAACTCCTCATTTTTTATCTCTTGAATGTAAAATATCTTCCAGCAAGATAGCTATATGCCACACAGACGAGCGTCGTCAATGCCTTGGCTGGCGTGGGCCATACGCCTAAGACCTCCACAAAGAGCTTTATACATACGTAGTTTAGCAGAATCGAGCCTACAACCGACAACGCATAACGGAACAACTGTCCTCGTGAGCTAAACTCGGTAGCACAAAACGCCACGTTACGATTGAGCCAAAAACCCGTAAAGAATGTTATCGGGAAGACCACAACGAGCGAGGCTACGTGTGGAGACATCGTAACAAAACCGAGGTCGAAGAAACGCTCTGCAACGACATAGTGGTAGATAACGAAGTACCACACCACATCGAGCACCATATTAGCTCCTCCGCACGCCGCATAGCGAAACATCGTGCGAGAGAAGATGCTCGAAAATGGGCGCACGTAAAAAAGGTCGATTGCTCGCCCTATCTGCTCGGCTACTCGCATTACTTCATATTATAGACCCACAAATCGGGATATATATCACGGTATGAGCGGGCAAAGGCATTACAATCGGCTGCGCTATCGCCACCAAAAATTGTAACCATATGCTTACCACCTTTGAAAGGCAGAACGACACACTCAACATCCTTAATCTTCGACTGCACCTGCGACACTGCACGCTCAGCATTCTCGGGTGTAGAGAAGATACCCATCACAACATAGTAGGCATACTCACTACGCTTAACCTCCTGAGGTTGCTCAACTGCCTGAGGCTGTACAGCCACCGAGTCGGCAGCAATGGTCTGCTCAGCCACGGTTTGTTCTGGTGCTACAACCTGCTCCTGAATGGGTTTTTCGCTTGCGCCACCCATTATCTTATCGCCCCACATAACATAGGCGAAGAATCCTAAAGCCACCAAAACAGCTACACCAACAACTGCATATAGCCACTTGTTTGAGCTCTTCTTACGCACGACGATAGTCTTAACGCCCTGCGGGTTGATAACGCCCATAAAGCCTTTATCCATCGTAAAGCTACCACCCTTCAACTCACCAATACCACCAATGGTGAGCACGCCCTGCTGATAGGTCTTAGCTCGCCAACGCTCATAAATATCCTGCGCCTGCTCTGTGCTACAACTTGCAATTGCAACAATCTCATCCACGAGCGATGGAGCCTGCTCCTGCTTCGAGAAGAGCACCACGTTACGAGGTGTCAATAGTCGTCCATCGGCTAACTTAC
Organism: Alistipes sp.; assembly: GCA_017384185.1. Taxonomy (GTDB): domain Bacteria; phylum Bacteroidota; class Bacteroidia; order Bacteroidales; family Rikenellaceae; genus Alistipes. The sequence goes on along the minus strand of JAFNUH010000396.1, from coordinate 3,858 downwards.
GAGCCGCCTGACGCTCGATATATAGCGCACCAATCTCGGGCAGAAGAACGCCACGACCACTGATGAGCATATTATATATAATCTTATTTACCTCCTCAATCATCTTTCTTACCTCTTTTTCTTATTCTGCTTACTCTCCTTCTCGGGACGATTCTCAACGCAGTCGGGACGAGCAACGGGGAAACGACCCTTAGCGCCCTGCCATATCATATAGAGAGCCAATGCAATAAACGGAAGGCTCAACAGCTGACCCATATTGAGGAACATATTTGCCTCGAATGCCTCCTGATTCATCTTCACCATCTCGATAAATGGGCGGGTAAAGAATACACCCATAACACCCACACCGAACATTATACCCGGCTTGCGACGACCCACATCGAACTTATAGTACATCACGCACAAGATAACGAAGGTTATGATATAACACAACGCCTCATACAGCTGTGCAGGGTGCTGTGCAGGGATACTCTCGATAGGCATATTGGGGTGCAGGCGAACAAACTGAAATGCCCAAGGCACATCCGTCACACGACCGACAATCTCCGAGTTCATCAAATTACCCAAACGCACCAACGCTCCGCCAATCGTTACGGGAATCATAATGCGGTCCAACCACCAGACGTACGACATCTTATGCTTACGGGCTGTCATCCACATACCGAACAACATACCCAACGCCGAGCCGTGGCTCGCCATACCGCCATTGCGGAACTCGGTAATGATTGCCCACGGTTTGGTGATGTAGTAATCGAACTCGTAGAAGAGGCAGTGACCTATACGTGCACCCAAGATAGCACCCAGCACAATCCATATAAATCCCGTCTCGATAATCTGCATTCCAAAACCCTCACGGCGGGCATAGTTGGTAAAGAAACGTTCGCCCAATAGGAATGTTATGGCCCACATCAGACCGTAATATCGCAACTCGAACCCTCCAATAGAGAACATCACGGGGTCGAAGTCCCAAACTATGTACAATAAATTATTAAGCATCGTTTTCTATTAAAAATCTACACTACTTCTTAAGAGCAAAGGCAAAGGTTGTACCCACGCCCAACTCGCTACGCACAGTGATACGCTCGCCGTGAGCCTCCACGATATGCTTCACGATAGCCAAACCAAGACCTGTACCACCCTGCTCACGTGAACGACCCTTATCTACACGATAGAATCGCTCAAAGATACGAGGCATATCCTCCTTAGAGATACCTACACCTGTATCCTCAACCTCTACGAGAATCTTATCCGCCATATCACGGAACTTGATACGTGTCGAGCCACCCTCCTTACCGTAGTGGATAGAGTTGGCAATAAGGTTAACCAACACTTGACCAACGAAATGCTTATCGGCGGTAACATTGAATGGCGAAGGCAACGAATCAGAACCCTTAACAGAGAGTTTGATATTGCGTGCCGAAGCTCGCATCTCCAACTGCTCGGTAATCTCCTTAGCGAGAGCCACGATGTCGAAGTTCTCCATCTTCAGACGGTTCATATCGTTCTCCAACTTAGAGATAGTATCCAAGTCGTTGACAATATTTATCAAGCGGTCGATACTCTTCTCGGCACGCTCAAGATATTTACGGTTGATGAGGTCATCCTCCAAACCACCATCCAGCAGCGTAGAGATATAACCCTGAATATTGAAAATCGGAGTCTTAAGCTCGTGAGCTACATTACCCAGATACTGCTTACGGAAAGTCTCGCTCTGCTTCAGACGTTCAATCTCCTTATCGTTGTCGTCAGCCCACGCAGTAAGCTCCTCGGAGATATTCTCAACGTGCTTATCCTTTAGCTCGTCGATAATCTCCGTCGTGTGAACATCACGAGAGAGAACCATCGAGTAGATTGGTTTAAGCTTATAGGCAACATACTGCTTCATCATAAAAAGCGAGAAGACAGCCATCAAAATAAACACACCCAAAGCTACACTGCAGATAATCCACCAAGTCATTCCACATACCGCCATCACAACAGTAACGATAACCGTTGCAACCAATGCCATCAACAACGACGCATTCTCCTTAGTCTTTACCGTAATCATAGTTCTCTATTAGTCTTTTAGGTCCAATTAATACTGTTTCAAGTTACCCACCACACGGTATATCTCAAACACCTGCTCTGGGGGGATATTAAAATCATCATACGCCGAGTTTGTCGCCTCAAGGCGGAGCATAGCCTGCTCACCATCGACCCTCACTCTACGCAAAATTACATAATTAGCACAAACAATAAGATATATTCCACCAGGAATAATTGCACTTATGTCCGTTTTTTTCAAAAAAACTATCGTTCCGAACATCACCTCGGGCGCCATAGCCTCATCGGCAACACGAAAGGCAAAGTCACACTCCTCGATAAGAGGTATCTCCATCTTACAACGTGGCTCCTTTTGCATCAAATTTTGTACACCTAAGGATATATCACCCTCAAAAAAGGGGATAGACCTACCCTGCCACGTACGACCAAACATATCGCCCTCACCCGTAAGCAACCAACCGATGCTCAGCTCGGGGAACTTATCAACAATACGTCGTGCCAACGCCTGCGAGATGCCGTGCTGTCCAGCTCTAATCTGGTATAACGGCTCTGAGCGCACAAGACCTATATGACGACCAAAGTGGTTTATGGTCATATTTGCCCAACGTATCACGCTATCGAGACGTTGCCAACTTGTATTATTTGTCATATTCATTTTTTTTTACAATCTTTGCACTCCGAGGCCTCGTAGTTCAATGGATAGAATATAAGATTCCGGTTCTTACGATGAAGGTTCGAATCCTTTCGAGGTCACTTTGTGCAGGGAGCTACTCGTAGCTCTCTTTCTTTTTATGTGAAGGAGATTTTCACGTCTCCACCACTCCTACCCAGTGTAGGATTTTATATCATATCACCACTTTTCTAATCTTCAAAGATAGTATATTTATTTTTATTTACAATAAAAAAGGTAACAATTAATTAACATTAGCCCCATTTTGATAGCATTTTTAGTTCACGGCGCTACTCCTTTTGGTGCATAGCACTATTATTGCGCAAATATTCCACATTTTGGTAATTTTTTGTATCTTTGTCTTTGTTATGGCTATAGACAGAAATATGAGAAATATCGAGAGCGACCTCGATTATGAAAACCGCATACGCCCGCAAGATTTATCAACTTTCTCGGGTCAAGATAAGATTGTCGAGAATCTGAAAATCTTCATCAAGGCGGCACTTATGCGTGGCGATTCACTCGACCACGTCTTGTTGCACGGACCTCCGGGTCTGGGCAAGACTACGCTTGCGAATATCATCGCCCACGAGATGGGGGCACAACTAAAGGTTACCTCGGGTCCTGTATTGGATAAGCCGGGTGACTTGGCGGGTCTTTTGACCAACCTCGATGCTGGCGATGTGTTATTTATCGACGAGATTCACCGCCTCAGCCCCATCGTAGAGGAGTACCTCTACTCGGCTATGGAGGACTACAAAATAGATATCGTGCTGGACAAGGGTCCCTCGGCTCGCTCTATTCAGATTGAGCTTGCGCCCTTTACGTTGGTGGGTGCGACAACACGTAGCGGACTGCTCACCTCGCCCCTGCGTGCTCGTTTTGGTATCAACTGCCATCTGGAGTACTACGACACACCCGTATTGGCAGGTATCGTAAAACGTTCGGCACGCATCATAGATATCTCTATTGACGACGATGCCGCACTCGAGGTGGCTCTACGTTCACGTGGCACACCACGTATTGCCAATGCCCTGTTGCGACGTGTAAGAGACTTTGCTATGGTGAAGGGCGAGGGTCATATCGACCTTGCTATCACCCGCATAGCTCTGCAAGCACTGAACATCGACTCACGAGGTCTGGAC
>JAFNUH010000395.1 GCA_017384185.1 Alistipes sp. | reverse complement strand
GTAGCACCTGCCAACGTATCAACGGCTTGCGTACGAAAAGCCTCATCCGAGAGAATCATATTACGGTGCTGGGAGTGAATATCTATCAAACGCTCGCCCAACTCTCGCAAGAGGCTGAGCTGCACGGGCATATCGTTAATAAACGAACGGCTCTTACCCGATGGCGAGATCATACGGCGAATAACCGTCTGTGCCTCATAGTCGAGGTCATTCTCCTCGAAGAACGGCTCAAGACCGTGACCCTCAATATCGAACCACCCCTCGATTATACAATTACGCTCCTGGTCACGTATGGTGCCGCCCTCGTTCTTATTGCCGAGCAGCAGCCCCAACGCACCCAAAAGGATAGACTTACCAGCACCCGTCTCACCAGTGATGATGTTCAGGTGGGCATCAAGCTGAAGATTGAGCTTATCAATCAACGCATAATTCTCAACAGTAAGTCTTCGTAACATAACTCTATCTATAAAATAGTCTCAATCTTATCTACTATACGCTCGGCAACCTCACGCTTCGACATCAACGGTAGCTCCTCGGCGCCACACTTGTCAATAAGCGTCACCACATTTGTGTCGCCACGGAATCCGGCACCCTCAGTTCTAAGAGAATTCAAAACAATGAAGTCGAAATTCTTTCGCTCCAACTTCGACTGCGCATTCTCTCGCTCGTTCTGCGTCTCCATAGCAAAACCTACGAGCACTCGGCTACCCTTCTTCTCGCCCAGCGATGCAGCAATATCCTTGGTGCGCTTCAGCGCTATAGACATATCACCATCCCCCTTCTTGAGCTTCTCGTCGGCAACCGTCTGAGGTGTATAATCTGCCACAGCGGCACACATCACAGCGCCATCGGTCTGCTCAAAAACCGCATTGCACGCCTCATACATCTGCTCGGCAGAGAGGACATCTACCATATCCACACCCTTGGGTGTGGCGAGCGACGTGCGACCGCTAACGAGCGTAACCTTTGCACCACGCTCCGCCAACGACTCAGCTACGGCATAACCCATCTTACCCGAAGAGTGGTTTGAGATAAAACGCACGGGGTCAATAGGCTCAATTGTAGCGCCAGCCGTAACGAGGAAATGCTTACCCTCTAAGCTCTTTTTTTTTTCGTCGAACAATGCCACCACAGCATCCAAAATATCCTGCGGCTCAGCCATACGACCCTTGCCAACAAGTCCGCTCGCAAGAAAGCCCGAACCTGGCTCGATAATATGAACGCCATCCTGCTTCAGACGCTCCATATTGCGCTGTGTAGCCACGTGGGCATACATATCCAAATCCATAGCGGGAGCAACGGCAACGGGGCAACGAGCCGAAAGATAGGTCGTAAGCAGCAGATTATCAGCCACACCCGTAGCCATCTTAGCCATCGTGTTAGCAGTTGCGGGGGCAATGAGGTAGAGGTCTGCCCACTCGCCCAACTTGACGTGTGAGTTCCACTCGCCATTCTCGGGATTGAAGAACTCGACAAGGATAGGATTCTTCGACAAAGTCGCCATCGTAAGTGGCGTGATAAACTGCTTGGCAAGCTCGGTCATAACAACCTTAACCTCGGCACCTGCGCTCACCAATAAACGGCAAAGCACAGCCGACTTATATGCGGCTATGCTACCCGTAACTCCTAAAATAATATGTTTTCCCTTCAACATACAAAGGAAATTTTCAAGACCTCGACCACAATAGCCTACGGCTACACGGGCAAGAGTCTTGTTAGACAAACTTTTTACTTGTCGCCCTTGCGGTAGTAAATCTCATCATCGAGGAACTCCTCAGTAGCGATGATAACCGGCTTGGGAAGACGCTCATAGTAGCGTGAAATCTCAATCTGCTCACGATTCTCGAATGTCTCCTCCATAGTGTCGGTGGGAGACGAGAAGTCAGCCAGCTTACGATTCAACTCAGTCTTAAGCTCGGTTGAAATCTGGTTGGCACGACGAGCGATGATGTTGATGCTCTCGTAGATGTTGCCTGTATCCTTATCCAAATCGACAAGCTTACGGGTAACGGTGTTGTTGGGAATGTTCTTCTTGATTTCCATCTTATTGTATGTGTAATTTCGTTGTTACTCTTCCTTCTTATTCTTCTCGATGAAACGCTTCGAGACATCTGCCATATGGTCAACCTCGGTCTTATACTTCGACTCGGGATACTCCATCACAAATGTATAGTAGGCATCCAGCGCCGCCATATAACGGTCCAAACGCTTCGACTCAATAGAGTTCTCCGCATAATCGAACGATGCCTTAACCACATAGTACATCAAATCCTCACGACGATGCGATGTGGGATACTTCTGTATCGCATTACGGAATGCCACGATAGCCGAGTTATGGTGTCCAATCTTATAATAGGTATAGGCGTTGATGTATGCCTTCTCGTGCATACGCCACGTCAAATCGGTTGTCATCTCATCGAACAAAGGCTTCTGCGTACTATTAGGATAGTGCGACAAGAACTCAGAGATAGCCACAATAGCACGAGCCGTAGTCGACTGGTCACGCTCGGGTGCGGGGCACATATTGTACAAGCTAACGGCATACAAAGCCTCAGCATCCTCGATAAATGCACTACGACCAAAGCTACGACGAAACTCGTCGAACTTCTCCGACGCTGTCATATAATCACGGTCCTTAAAGTATGAACGAGCCTTATAGAAGGCAATTGTATCAGCCTTATAGGTATCCTTAAAGTAGGGCTCGCAGTGGTCAAGCAGGGCGATAGCCTTCTGCCACTTCTCGGCATTATAATACAAAATACCACGCTCGTATATCAACTCTGCATCACCCGAGTTGATTACTCGCTGGATGCTCGAACAGCTACAAAAAGCCAAAACGACAGCAACAAAAGCCGCAACGTAAAATAATTTTTCTTTCATACAGAATCCTTTACAACTGCCTTGCAGGGTAATAATCGTGCAAAATTACACATTTTTTTTCATCTAACGACACTTAAACGAAATTATTATATCTTTTAGACGATAAAAATCTCCTCTTACGACAAAGAGTCACAAAATAAATGGGGTCAGCGCAGAACACTAACCCCTAAATCATATTGATAGACGGCGTCTACTTTACATCGTTCCAGTCATCTGTTCGGAATGGTACGGCGGGAATGCCATATACATTCTTCAGATTACCTGGAGCAAAGTTGCGGAACGAGTAACGAACAGCAACGGGCTGAGCAACAGCATCACTCCATACGGTTACCTCCTGCTGAGCCGAGATTGTAGCCTGAGCCTTGTGGAATACCTTATCCTCACCTGCAATCTCAAAGCCTGATACTGCCTCGCCATACGAGGGGCTAAGACCCAAGTCGCAGTTGTTCATCTTAATCTTAGCCTTGCCATCCTTAATCTCGTAGGCAGCCATCTGCGGAGCCTTAGGCTCGAAGCCAAGCTGACCGTAGGTCTGCGCCAATGCAAGAGCTGCCAAACGCTGTCCCACCTCAAACTTCTTAGCCGGATGGATACAACGCTCCTCGCCAATATCGGTTGTAGCAGCCATACCGCTATTAGGAATCTTAGACAATGCACGCACCTGATTCTCAACGAACAAAGGATAAGCAATATCATCCGAGCTCTTATAGATGTAGGGTGCAATCATAACGTAGTAGAAGGGCATCTCGTTATCCTTGTCACCCCAATCCGCACGCCACTGCTGCACCATACGAGCCATCATAGTGTCGTAGTGGTCGTTGTCGTCAAGATTTGAGCAACCCTGATACCAAAGGAAACCCTTCGCCGTATAGTTGCGGATGGGGGCAATCATACCACAATACAGCTCCGTAGGCTTGATGCTATGTACGGTGTGTTTGTGCTCAATCTGCTCCTTGGTGAGAATATCCTCCAAAGCCGACATCGGCATCCACGACTCCACACGAGTACCACCCCAGTTGGTTGTGATAATACCGATAGGAATATCTACTGCGTTGGCAAGATTGTATGCGAAGAAGTATGCCGTAGCCGACATATTTGCCACGCTCTGCGGCGAAGCGCAGAACCACTCGCCACCCTCGCAATCCTCCTTATCTTCGTTGTATGAGCGAGAACGCTTAACGGTGAACATACG
>JAFNUH010000394.1 GCA_017384185.1 Alistipes sp. | reverse complement strand
GTAGATGACATCACGAACTCCAGCGTGCCACCGCCCACCAAATCATCGTGTGTGATGTAGGTCTTAGTGTAGGGCTTGCCATTCAACATTACAGACTTGACATAACGATTCTTATCGCTAACGTTCGGAGCCTTGATTTCAAAGCTCTTACCATTAGCCAACGTAAGTTTCATATATGGCATATAGGGCGCACCCAAAACATACTGGTCGGTACCAGGACAAACGGGATAGAAGCCCATAGCGGTGAAGAGATACCACGCCGACATCTGACCGCAATCGTCATTACCGCCCAAGCCACGGATATGATTCTTATACATCTTGTTCATCACCTCACGTACCCAATACTGCGTCTTCCACGGCTGCGAGGTCCAGGCGTAGAGGTATGGGATGTGGTGACTCGGCTCATTGCCGTGAACATAACCACCAATCAAGCAGTCTGATGTAATATCCTCGTTTGCAGCATAATACTCCTCGGGCAGATGCATAGCGAACAACTCATCGAGCTTGCGCAAGAACTCCTTCTCGCCACCCATATGATTTATAACGCCGAATACATCGTGCGGAACGTGGAATGAGAAGTTCCACGAGTTACCCTCGATAAAGCCCTCGCCGTGTGTCTGCAACACATCAAACTCCTTCTTAAAGCTGCCATCACGATAGCGAGGACGAGCAAAGCCCAACGACTCATCGTAGATGCGGCGGTAGTTCAACGCACGCTCACGATACTGCTCGGCAACCTCCTTGTTACCTGCTGCAAGAGCAGTTTTATAGATAGTCCAGTCGTCATAGCAATACTCCAACGTCGTAGAAGCCGCTGTGCTTGTAGCCTCCAGGGGCACGTATCCCAACTTAACATACTCGCCCAAACCATCGAAGTATGGTACATTAGATGTTGTAACCATAGCCTTCAGCGCCTCATCCTTATCCACATCAGCACCCTTAGTGATGGCATCTGCCAAAACAGATGTTGCGTGGTAACCACTCATACACCAGTTGTCGTTTGCCATATGGCTCCAGATAGGCAACATACCGTGCGCACTCTGCTGCTGGTGACGAATCATCGAGATAACCATATCACGAGCCTGCTGAGGCTTCATCAACATCAGGAAGGGGTGCTCGGCACGATATGTATCCCACAAAGAGAAGATAGTATAGTTATTAAAGCCATCTGCCTGATGTGTATTCTGATCCAGACCACGATACTTACCATCAACATCCATATAGACCGAGGGATTAATCATCGTGTGGTAATACGATGTATAAACCATAGCCTTCTGGTCCTCAGAACCCTCCACCTCGATAGATGCAAGCTGATTGTTCCAGCCCTCCGAAGCCTCACGTGCGATAGTCTCAAAATCCTTTGACTCAGCCTCAGCCATCAGGTTCTTAACAGCGCCCTCAGTACTTGTCGCCGAGAGAGCAACCTTTACGGTAAGTTCAGGATTAGCCTCTGTATCAAACTCAAAGTAAGAGACCACCTTACGACCTGCCATCTCAGGGAAATTGTTACCTACGGGGAATTTACGCCAGAAACCGTTGTAGAGAATCTTCTGGAAATCCTTATAACCATAATTCTTTATCGGCTGCGAGAACGAAATAGCGAAATATGTATAGTTTGTTCGTGCCCAACCGTTTGTGATGCGGTAACCGGTAATCAATCTGTCGTTCTCGACACGAATCGAAGCCCACAATGTCTTACCATCGTAGTTATAAATACCGTGATTGAGGTCAAGGACGATGCGACCATTCTTATCCTTGGGGAACGTGTACTTATGAACACCTACACGCTGCGTAGCCGTAAGCTGCGCCTTCACGTTGTAGTCGTCCAACATAACCTCATAATATCCAGGCATCGACTTCTCTGTGTCGTGCGAGAAACGAGAACGATAACCGCTGTCAGGATTCTCCTCCGTGCCGGGATTCAGTTTTAGCTCTCCCGTGGTGGGCATAACAAGAATATCGCCCAAATCGGAGTGACCCGTACCACTAAAGTGCGTATGGCTGAAACCTACGATTGTAGTATCGTGATACTGATAGCCCGCACAATACTCATACACCTTCTTCTGATACTTTCCGTCAATATTATGCGGAATGGTATCCGTGTCGGGACTAAGCTGCACAATACCAAAAGGCACGCACGCACCAGGGAAAGTATGACCCATACCATCGGTGCCAATCATCGGATTGACATAATCGACGGGGCGCTTAGCCTGCTGCGCAAACAATGCTGTCGTAGCCATCGCCATCGCTGCAACGCAAAACAATAATTTTCTCTTCATATAATTCTGTTTTAAGTTAATATCCATTTGATTACGCCCACCGATGAGCGCATCTAAATTATTGGTCAAGCAATTTGTTTCAAAGTTAAGAATTTTTCACCGAAAAACACCACACTTACGCTCAAAACGAAAATTATAAGCAATAGAGACAGGATTGAAAGATTTGTTTTTTATAGTATATTTGGTAAAAATTTGTTTATCCCAAAAATTATACATACATTTGCACCACCAAAATCGAGAGTAATCTCATCTTGGCGAGCGTTGATCCTGTAGCTCAGCAGGTAGAGCACAACACTTTTAATGTTGGGGTCCCGGGTTCGAGCCCCGGCGGGATCACG
>JAFNUH010000051.1 GCA_017384185.1 Alistipes sp. | reverse complement strand
GGCGTGATAAAGCCCTTCTCGACGCTGATTTTCGATGTAAGGTTAATTTCGATAGGGTAGGCAATAACTCTCGCCGAATCCTATGCCTCGACATAGGAAAGTTCATATATAATTGATACTGTTGATAAAAAACAAGGGCTTGTATCTTTTGGATACAGCCCTTTTTTCTAACCTATATTGCTTATTATTCATAAGCTTAGGTACGTTTCTAATTGAATATTATTCTCTTCGCAGTCTATTTTGCAGCATAGTCTGCTGACTTCTATCTGTTATATTTTATAATAAATTATAGATGATTACTGCTGCTTAAAGTCGTAGGTGAAGGTCTTCACCTTGTTGTCGTTGTAAGAGTTGTAGATAATTTTAAAACCTTTGTAGAAGGTCTCCAACTTACCAATGCCCAGCGCAGCCTCGTCAATCTTAATGCTGATTTGTGTTGAAGCCTGAGCGCTATCAGAGTCGTCGTTGTTGTTGTGATATGCCTCCAACCACAAGTAGTCATCGTGCATATAGTAATCCTTGTAGGGGCTGTTCTCGCCAATGTGACGAACCAACTTAACAGTGTGCTTGATACCCGGATCGCTATAGGGGATAAGTACTGACAATGTGAGGTAGTTACGTGCGGGAGAGAAGAATGCCTCGCCAATATCCAACTTTGCAGTGAACTTTTGCAGACCGTTGTCTCCGGTGAAATCTGCATCGGTTACGTTTACCAGCTTATTGATTGCAACGGGCTGATATGCAACAATATTTACCACCTTGTCGTAGCCAGGCTCCTGGAGGTCGGTCTCAGTGTAGTAGATGATGTAACGCAACTCCTTCCACTCCTCAGTAAACGAGGGTGTCCAATCCTTGCGATTCTCTACTACGGCTGTTGAACCGTCGTCAAAGACGATGTAATAGGGGATATCCCACGAACCCTCTACTACGGTAACGAAGGTAGAGTAGGTAGGTTTCAATTCATTTTTGTTGCAAGATGTGCCGATAGTTACAGCGGCGAGCATCGTCAAAGCAATTTTCAAAAGATTTTTCATATTTCTTAACTTTGGTTATTCTTCTCAAATACGAACGCAAAGATAACGAAAATATTATACGATGAGCTTTTTTAATCCGTTTTTCTACCTATTTTGTTTTATCAATGAGCCGCTTTGTTTGAAAGAAAAACTGCTCACCCCTATATGGAATGAGCAGTCTAAGAGATATTACTTGTCGTAAATCATTACAACTACTGCACCAATGTAGTCCTTGCCATACATCTCTTGCAGACGTTCGTCGCTAATATCCTTTCTTATGGGTGCAGATACAATGCCGTTGTCACCCTGCATACAGAAATCGACAGCTATGCTGTAAAAACGACCCGATTGCGGTATATCCTGTGATACATCTGTGTATCGTATTATCTCCCAACCTCGTGAGTTTGCAATTGTTCGTGTAACCTCAGCTGCGAGAATATCGTCAGCAGGTGTTATGATGTTGATATTGCAGGGCAGAGCATTCTCGTCAATGAAGAAAGATGCCACAATGCGTCCCACGCTCTTTGTTTGCTGCGCTAACTTGGGGTAGCGAAGTTTCTGCTGCATATATTTCCTGAACTCCACGGCGGCATCTCCACCGTTGAATTTTGTCTCTGCCATTATTGTATTGGCGTGTATGAGATAATCATCCTTTTCGAGCGAGAAGTTGATTGTCATATAACACTTCATTCTCGTTGCCTCGCCACGCTGCATTGCGGGAGTCCATTTTTAGTGGTGCGGCATTTATCGCACGTATAACCTCATCAGTAAGCGATATGTCGGGTGATTTGGTTACTTTGATGTTTGATAACGAAGCGTCTGCCTCCACAATGAACTCTACGGTTACATCTCCGTGAGCCTTATCCCTGATGGCATCGGCAGGGTATTTTACAGTAGATTGAATGTAGTTGCGGAACTTATTTACATTACCGCCATCGTAAAGTACAGCCTGCTCAACCTTAACGAATCGCTCTTCACCTGCGGCTAAAGGTTTGGTGTTGCTGCTGAGTGACTTTGCGGTCTGCTCGATGGCTTCGTTGGCATTGCTGTCATATCTCTCAGCTAATCTATGCTCCGAAATATCGTAGTTGAAGATATTAGCTGCGATAATGTATTGCGGAACAACGTCCATCGTAACATTTACAATAGCCTTGTCTGCCTTGTTGTCAACCGTTATGCTCTTAGCTGCGTGACCCACATATTCGAAACTCAACTCCTCTATTGAGCCGTTCTTAACATTTGCACGACCATTTTCGTCGGTGGTGAAGCCTCGTCCATCGCTCATAAGTACAATGGCACCCTTCATAGGCTTACCCTGTGTGTCGGTAATTCTAATTTCCAGAGGCTTGCCCTCGGAAGCCTCGTTCGACAGCTCGATATACTCGGTAGCCTTTGCCGTGAAGGAGAATGCGCAGAGCAATCCCGCAACTATCGGCACGAAGGCGAGGGTGCGGAGCAGGGCGTATCTGCTCGAAGTTTTTTGTGTCATCATTTTGAATCGTTTTTTGGTTAATGAGTCTCGTAAGCCGTTGGCAATGTCCGGACTATAGCCAAGGATGCTCTTGAGAATTGTTGCAATATATATATTCACATCATAACCACGCTTGAGTACCTCGGCATCAGCCTCGAACTCGTGTACCTCGACCAATCGGCGTTGCATAATCCATACAAACGGATTCCACCACGACAGAGCTCGCAGGAACTCCATCGCTACACGCTCGGCAGAGTGGTTGTGACGTATGTGACTATATTCGTGTATCATTATTGACTCAACGTCTTCGTCCGTGCTATTGTGACCGACGTATATTGTCCCGAAAAACGAAAATGATGATATGTTATCCGCAGCACGTATTACCAGAGGAACGTTGCGAATAATCTCGCCCGTCTTCTCAAGACGGCGGATTGCCCAAAATTGGTAAATCATCAGAAAGAGAGCAATAGCGACGCCTATGCCATATATTATCCAAGCGATTACGCTTAGGTTAATCTGCTCGGTTGTTGCCACCTCTGCTACCATTGTCGATATATTTTGCATCGGCATTGCGGCAGGCTCAGCGTCTGTTGTTTTTTGAAGGTATACAATCTCAGCTGCCCATACGGGGATATTTAGCAATGGAATGATTGCCGAGATT
>JAFNUH010000050.1 GCA_017384185.1 Alistipes sp. | reverse complement strand
TTGACGAGGTACGTCGTAAGTTCTTCGGCACGCTCTACAATACATACTCATTCTTCGCACTCTACGCTAACGTCGATGGCTTCACAGGTCAGGAGCGTGAGATTCCCGTAGCGGAGCGTCCCGAGATTGACCGCTGGATCATCTCGGTGTTGAACACTCTGGTGAAGGATGTTACAAAGTATCTTAACGACTACGACCCCACACCTGCGGCACGTGCTATCCAGGACTTCGTGAACGAGAACCTCTCGAATTGGTACGTACGTTTGAACCGTAAGCGTTTCTGGGGTGGCGGTATGAGCGACGACAAGTTGGCTGCATACCAGACCTTGTACACCTGCTTGGAGACTGTCGTGAAGTTGGCTGCTCCGTTTGCACCCTTCATCACAGACCAGATCTTCTGCGACCTCAACGCTATGAGCCGTCGCCACGCAGAGTCGTCGGTTCACTTGGCTCAGTTCCCTGTGGTGGATATGACACTTGTGAACAGCGACTTGGAGCAGACAATGGATATCGCTCAGCGTGTATCTTCAATGGTATTGGCTCTGCGTCGTAAGGTGAACATCAAGGTGCGTCAGCCGTTGACAAAGATTTTGATTCCCGTTCTCGACCAGGATATGGCACGCCACATCGAGGCTGTTAAGTCGTTGATTATGGGCGAGGTGAATATCAAGGATATTGAGTTGTTGAGCGATACCACAGGCATCATCACTAAGCGCATCAAGCTAAACTTCAAGAACTTCTGCCAGCGCTACGCTAAGCTCGCTAAGCAGATGGCTGCCCTCGCCGCAACATTTACGCAGGAGCAGATTGCCGAGATTGAGTCATCGGCAGAGACTACGCTCGAGCTTGGTGGCGAGACGGTTGTTGTTACACCTGCCGACTTCGAGATTACATCGGAGGATATGCCCGGCTGGTTGGTAGCATCGGAGGGTAAGCTCACCGTAGCACTCGACATCACCTTGACCGACGAGCTTCGCCGTGAGGGTGTGGCACGTGAGTTGATTAATCGTATTCAGAACATCCGTAAGGATTCTGGCTTCGAGGTGACTGACAAGATTCGTGTTGAGATTGAGGCTACCGAGCAGGTAGCAGGCGCTATCGAGCACTTCGCCGACTACATCGCATCGCAGACCCTTGCCGTTGAGGTTAAGGCTTCGACCCAGCCCGCAGGCGACGTTGTCGTTGACTCGGATATCGACGAGCAGCCGCTGAAGATTGCCGTGACGAGAATATAATCGCCAGATGATATGTTTTTAATGTAAAGATTTGGTAGTTTATAAAAATTATCTTATCTTTACATTAAGACATTAAAAAATTACGACTATGGCAGAGGAGAATGTAAGATACAGCGATAGTGACTTGGCGGAATTTAAACAAGTGATTCTGAAAAAGCTTGAGCAGGCCAAGGCAGATTATGAGTTATTGCGTGCCAACATCGCAAACGACAACGACACGCACGATACATCTCCCACCTTCAAGGTGCTGGAGGAGGGTGCTGCAACCCTTTCAAAGGAGGAGACAGGACGTCTTGTTGCGCACCAGAGCAAATTTATCCGCAACCTCGAGATGGCACTCATCCGCATCGAGAATAAGACCTATGGCATCTGCAAGACCACCGGTAAGCTGATACCTAAGGAGCGACTGTTGCGTGTCCCCCACACTACGGAGTGCATTGAAGCCAAAGAGGCTCGTAAGTAATTATAAAAAAGAGGGTGCCTAACAAGTAAAGTTAGCACCCTCTTATTTTGAGAAATTGTATAACAAGAGCTATTTTGAAGCTGGTCGCAGAGCGAGAAAGCGCAGTTTACCGAGCGTAAATGAGCATTTCGAGGTCAAGCCAGATGCCAAAAGAGCCTTGTTAGACAGTTTCTTTTTATTTATAGGTATCACAGGTGATATAACACCTATTCAATAGAAACTACCCCATCACACAATTCGGCCGTAGCCTCACGGTGAGTGATGATAATCATCGTGCGAGAACGGGCATACTCGGCAAGACGTTGCAGGAGCAGCGACTCGGTCACATTGTCGAGGGCCGCCGTAGGCTCATCCATAATTATCACACTACGCTCACGCAACAGACCACGAGCGATGGCTATACGTTGTGCCTGACCCTCGCTAAGTCCCACGCCCGACTCCGAGCAGGGGGTATCAAGACCCAAGGGCAGGTCAAAGACAAACTCCGCCACAGCCGTGCGCAACGCCTCACGCAGCTGCTCATCGGTAGCCGACGGATTTCCTAACAGAAGGTTGCTTCGCACCGTACCGCTTATGAGCGAGTTACCCTGCGGCACATAAGCCACATTGCAACGTGTAAGAGGCGAGAGAGGCACTCGCTGCTCGCTATTATAAATCTGGGCACATCCCGCCTGCGGCTCGATGAAGCCAAGCATAATCCTTACCAAGGTACTCTTTCCGGCACCCGTATGACCAAGCACAGCCGTGATGCTCCCCGCAGCAAAGTCGTACGAGAAGTTTTCGAGCACACGCTCGCCATCACGGTACGAGAAGTCAACACCCTCCATACGGATACCCACCTTGTCGCCCAAGCGAATCTCACCACGCTCTTCGAGCGGGAGGTTGATAAGCTCTATGATGCGGTCAACAGCCGTAGTGACGTGGATGAATGATGGCAGCTGACGACTTAGCTCCAACATCGGGCGCTGCACCTGACCTGCCAACTGCATAAAGGCGGTCATCATACCGTAGCTCGCACCTGCACGCAACAGATAGACACCCCACACAAATGCCACCATATATCCGCCCGAGAATCCCGCCTGAATCATCTTGCGAGAGTAGAGCGTAAAATCCGTGCGGCGCATAACCTTCTCACGCAGCTCAGCCTGCATAGAGTCCAAATCCTCGACAACCTGAGCCGTGTACTCCATCGACGAGACGAGGGCTCGGTGGTGCATATACTCCTGAATATGGCTCTGCACACGTGAATCGACATCACGTATATCCTTCGTATATCCTCTGACTCGGCGGGCATAGAGGCGACTCAAGACCATAAAGAATGGCAGGATAACAACCACAATGAGCGCCAGGCGGTAGTCGAGCAACGCCAAGAAGCAGACCGCCGCCACAAACTGTATGCAGGTCACAGCCGTCTGCGGTACAACCAGGCAGACCGTATTTGCCACATTATCGACATCCTCCGAGAGGCGATTCATCACATCGCCCGAGTGCATACGTCCGCCATCGACCCATCGGCTATCCATAATATGCGAGAAGAGGCGGTGGCGCAGACGAATCTTCATATCAATCTCGCTCTCCACCTCCATACGTGACACGATGGTCGAGAGTAGTATCTGCGAGATGATGCAGACGAGCATCAAGCCGATAAAGAGGTACATATTTCCCTC
>JAFNUH010000393.1 GCA_017384185.1 Alistipes sp. | reverse complement strand
TCCGCAATTGTTGGATGATATTCTGCGGCATATATATTAAATAATGCCCCTGCGTGCCCTATGTTTAATGCAGCAAAGTATTCATACAGCATCATTCCGTATTCCTCTTTTGTATGCACGCTACTTCCTATTTGGTTGGCAAATGAGGTGTAAATAGAGTTGATGTCATACCCTTTTTGCTTGTAGAGGGTGCATTTTTCCACGACTTGGCTGTGTATGCTCTTGAAGTCTTCGGCAAAATTTTCTGGCTCAACGGGAATGTTCGTAACATAATATGTTTGTATTTGCTCTTGATTCGATTTGGATAAATAACTAACCAGCTCATCCTTGAAGACGGTAACGGATAGCAGAATGGTTAAAACCAATAAGCCAATAATGGCTAAGAGCGTAATTGCAAGGCGCTTAATAATTTTCATAATTGTAATAGTTTAGTTTGAGTGTGACAAATATAGGAAACTATCTCTACTCTGCAAAACAAAATACTATAAAATATCAAATCGCTACACTGAAAATAAAAAAGTCTGCTCACTCCGAGCAGACTTTTTTACATCGTATAATCCTCAATATTTCTAAATCCTAACAGTAAATCTCGTGTTGCCATACGGCGCTTGCCGGCTACTTGCAGTTCGTGGATTGCAACCCAACCATCTGCGCAGGCAACCTCCATTGTGCCCTTGCCGTCGGTGTGGATTGTACCAGCCTTTGCATCGTGCTCCTTTGCAGTAAATGTGGCGTGGAATATCTTTGCAGAGCCTTTCTCCTCGCCTGCGAGATACATCGGACTCCAAGCGGCAGGATATGGCGAAAAACCACGGACAAAATTCACAATGCGCTCACCCTCCCACGACCAGTCAATCTTGCAATCCTCTTTGAAAATCTTGGGTGCAGGTTTGAGTGTTGACTCGTCGATGTGCATCTGCTCGATAGGTGTAAAATCTTGAGCTGCAATGCGCTCCACGGTATCTACTACCAAATCGCAACCCTTTGTCATCAGCTTGTCGTACATCGTGCCGATATTATCCTCGGGCAAGATAGGCTCACGATGCTGCCCTATTATCGCACCCTTGTCAATCTCGTGGTTGAGCAGGAATGTTGTGATACCTGTCTCCTTCTCACCATTGATAATAGCCCAATTTATAGGCGCTGCACCACGATACTGTGGCAACAACGATGCGTGAAGGTTAAAAGTTCCGTACTTAGGCATTGCCCAAATAACCTCGGGTAACATACGGAAAGCAATGACGATACCCAAGTCGGGCTTCAGAGCCTGCATAGCCTCTACAAATTCAGGGTCACGCAACTTCTCAGGTTGCAAGATGGGGAGTCCCAACTCACGTGCTGCGACCTTCACGTCACTCTCGTGCAACTTCTGTCCACGACCAGCCGGTTTGTCGGGCGTAGTAACAACTGCTACAATATTATAACCCTCCTCCACAAGACGACGTAGCGATGCCACGGCGAACTCGGGTGTACCCATAAATACTATGCGTAAATCTTTACCTTTCATTATTTTACACTCTTAACTTTTTTACGACCAATACGGCTTTTTACCTCGCTCATCTTACGCCATACGGTAGATGATGTAATCTTATTGCGTATGGGTAACCAATATGGAGCTATCTTCTCCTCAGCCTGCTTAAACTTGCCATAATACCAATCGGTGTCGAGCAGCGATGAGTCGTTTGTTGCTTTAATAAGTAGGTATATTGCTACGGGTGTGAGGACAAATGTCGAAATCCACATACCCATCAATGCGCTCCACGTACCCTCCTTTGCAGCCTTCTCGCCCGAGATACTTATGATATAGTATATGACGAAGAAGAATACAGAGATTACAATCGGCGTTCCCAAACCACCCTTACGGATAATAGCTCCAAGAGGCGCTCCGATAAGGAAGAAGATGATTACAGATACGGGCAGAGCCAACTTGCGGTGCCAGTCGTTTTTGCTCTTGTAGAGCTGTGTTAGCGAATCTTTGGTAAGCGTCTCGTCAAATGCGAAGGCATTACGAGAGTTCATCGCATCTGAGCGTGCCGTATTCCAAATGTCGTTACGCTTGCGTACGGGTAGCGTAGCAATAGTATCCAGCAACATTATATCGTTAAATGCTACACGGTTAATCTCCAATGAGTCGGGAGCTCGCATAATATCAGCATCCTTCTTGAAGATGTTATCACGCATCAACGGGTCGTAAGAGTTGGCGGTAGATTCGGTAACAACACGAGCCAATGAGTCAATATCTCGTTGTAGCTCAGTGATATTCTTTGTCTGCGAGCCGTTAATCATATCGTTGTTGTCGTTGCGCTGGAAATCAAATCCCTCCATCGGAATTGAGATGTCCTGCACGTCGAACTTATCGTGTCGCAGAGTGTTGTCGGTGTACCATTTAGCATTGCGTGTATGCTGGTAATTCTCTCCGTTATAGAGTGTTACAAG
>JAFNUH010000392.1 GCA_017384185.1 Alistipes sp. | reverse complement strand
GCATACGAGCTCCTCTTCCAGCGTAAGAACCCCAGCTGGTTGTACTCTGTTGACAACGGTGCAACAACAATCTGGGAGCGTTGGAACAGCTATATGCTCGACAAGGGTATGGGTCCCAAGGGTATGAACAGCTTCAACCACTACGCTTACGGTTGCGTTTGCGAGTGGATTTGGGAGAGTGCCGCAGGTATCGCTGCCGACCCCGCAGCACCTGGCTTCAAGCATATTATTATGAGCCCCATCCCCGACAAGCGTTTGGGTCACATCTCTGCCGAGTACAACTCAGCCGCGGGTCTTATCAAGAGTGCGTGGAAGTACGAGGGTGATAAGTGGATTTGGGAGTTCACCATCCCCGAGGGCGCTACCGCTACTGTTACACTCCCTGGCGAGAGCGAATCTAAGAAGTACGAGAGCGGAACTTACACTATTACAAAGTAGTATATTGCGGCTTGCCGCTAAACTATTTATATGAAACGTATTCTATTTATCCTCCTATGCCTACTGCTCGGCATAGAGGCTAATGCGCAAAAGATTAAGGTGGCGTGTGTGGGTAACAGCATCACCTACGGTGCTTACGTTGAGAACCGTATGGTAAACTGCTACCCCGCTCAGCTGCAAACCCTTTTGGGTGATGAGTACGAGGTAGTAAACTTCGGAGTCTCAGCCACCACTGCACTCTACAAGGGTCTATACCCATATGTAGATACCGAGAAGTATCGTGAGTCGTTGGAGTATAATCCCGACATTGTATTTATAAAGTTAGGTACCAACGATGCCAACGAACGCAACGATGCATACAGGTCAACATTCAGCAGAGATTATCGCCGCCTGGTTGATGAGTACCTTAACCTACCCTCACACCCACGTGTCATTCTGCTCACGCCGGTGCGTTGTTTTCTGCCGAGCGACCAAGATAAGGTTATCGAGAAGGAGATAATCCCCGTTATTGAGCAGACGGCATATGAACGAGGCTTGGACATCATCAACCTGCATAATCTTTTCGGGGATAAGTGGGTAGAGTCTTTGATGCCCGATAAATTGCATCCATCATCTATCGGCGTGAGTAAATTGGTGCAGAAGATGTATCAATATCTCACAATCAATGCCTTGCCATCGGATGATATAATAGAGTCGTGTAAGTTGAAGCCCAACCGAGAGTTTAAATTACACGGATATATGGGTTTTGAGTATTACAACAATGGCGTGAAGTATTACATCGTAAAACCTCACCACGCAGCCGTTGGTAAGCCGTGGATATGGCGTGCCCGTTTCTGGGGTCACGAGCCGCAGGTGGACATAGAGATGCTGGAGCAGGGTTTTCACCTCACATACTGTGACGTAGCAGAGCTCTTTGGCTCAGAGACTGCTGTTGAGCGTTGGGATGAGTTCTACTCATTGGCTACCAAGGCGGGTCTAAGCAAAAAGGTTGTACTCGAGGGTATGAGTCGTGGAGGTCTGATAATTTATAATTGGGCGGCACAAAACACCGATAAGGTAGCCTGCATATATGGCGATGCACCTGTGATGGATATTAAGAGCTGGCCGATGAATTGGGGCGACTGCCTGGATGAGAATCGTCGTACTATGGAGCTTATGTTCAAAGCGTACAACTTCAGCGGAGTAGAGGATGCTATGGCGTGGAAAAAGAATCCTATCGACCACGCACGCAAGTTGGCAAAGGCGAAAATACCTATGATTCACGTCGTAGGTGACATTGACGAGGGTGTTCCCGTAGCAGAGAATACTGCGGTATTTGAGCAGCGTGTAGCCAAGTATGGGCACTCAGTACACGTCATACATAAGCCTAAGATTGGACATCACCCCCATTCGCTCAATAACCCTGAGCCGATTATACGTTTTATACTTAATGCCACAGGGTACAAGGTATGTAGCGAGAAGATTCCAGAGGTAATAGAATAGAAAAAGGTGCTAACGTTTTTGTTAGCACCTTTTTTTAATTGTATTCTCTATTCTATATTAGGGGCATTCCAGCCTCCCTGCATTTACTACGCATATCGTCGGGCCAAATGCTCGACTG
>JAFNUH010000391.1 GCA_017384185.1 Alistipes sp. | reverse complement strand
CGAACAGATATACCTTAAAACCGTTAGACGCAAATATATCTGCCACACGCTCAGCAAACAAGCGTGAATTGTTACGGCTATCGTGACCTACGCCTACACGCACCTGCTCGCCCTCGAAGTTCTTCTTCAAATAGTTTGCAAGACCCTGAGTAGCAGTACCTACTGTGTAGATATTCATACGGTTGCTACCAACGCCCATAATACCACGCAAACCACCTGTACCGAACTCAAGATCCTTATAGAAGCTCTCTGTAAGCTCCTTCATATCATTGTCCATCAGATACTTAATCTGCTCCTTTGTTGCATCATCGTATGCACCATCCAACCACTGCTGTGCTTTCGACAATACAGCCTGTTCCAATTCGTTTGCCATTTTGTTATAAGTTTTATTTATGGTTAATATTACGTTCTACATCATTTTTCTGATACACAAATATACAACTTTTTTTTCAATAATTCAATATCAGCGAGTTAAAAATATCGGCTAAAAAAACCTTTATTCTTCTATATGCAAAAAAAGTTAAAAAACAAGTGCAAAGGAGAATTATTTTAACAAATTTATTCACAACTTTGCAGTGTCAAAGGAAACAATCAGCGACAATCGAATTTTTCTCTTGCCGCCTTTTCAAAAAAGGGCGGTAG
The DNA here is from genome assembly GCA_017384185.1 of Alistipes sp. Lineage (GTDB taxonomy): Bacteria > Bacteroidota > Bacteroidia > Bacteroidales > Rikenellaceae > Alistipes. Next base: position 5,636 of record JAFNUH010000391.1, on the reverse strand, counting down.
GGACAAGATTCGCACCAAAGATAGCACTTTATTTAATAGGAATTGGAATTTTTGTAACGAAAATGGTGAACTCACAGACATACAACGACGTATGGCAGGCTTGCCTAAGCAAGATTAAGGAGCAGACCTCTCAGGAGGAGTTTGCTACCTGGTTTGCGCCCATCAAGCCGCTGGGTTGGGACGGAACAAATCTTCGTCTTAAGGTGCCCAATGAGAGCTACGCCAAGTATATCGACCAGAATTTCCGCAAGATATTCCCTATTATAATGCAGCTCTTCGGCAAGCAGACACGTCTCTACTACGCCATCCCCAACAATGAGGAGAAGCCCAATGTGGTAGGCAACGTCGATACTACGCCCATCTCGAAGATTGTGGCGCAGACCGACACGCAGAACTTGCCCAAGAACCCGTTTGTTATCCCCGGCTTGAAGCGTCTTTCGATTGACCCGCAGCTCAACGCAAGATACACATTCTCTACACACGTGGAGGGAGAGTGTAACCGTTTGGCTCGTTCGGCTGGTAAGACCGTAGCCCTCACACCCGGCTCTTCGCCCTTCAACCCCCTCTATATTTATGGAGCATCGGGCTTGGGTAAGACTCACATCGTGCAGGCTATCGGACACGAGGTGCGTGAGCGCCATCCCGAGTTGCAGGTACTCTACGTCTCGACAAACAAGTTCCAGGCACAGTTCCTTACGGCATACAAGAATGGCGAAATCAACGACTTCATCCGTTTCTATCAGATGATTGATGTCTTGATTATCGACGATATTCAGGAGTTGTCGGGAAATAAAGTAGGTACACAGAATGCCTTCTTTAACATCTTCAACCACTTGCAGCTGGCAGGCAAGCAGATTATCCTCACATCGGACAAGCCGCCCGTAGAGCTTAAGGATATTGAGCAGCGATTGCTTACCCGTTTTAAGTGGGGTCTATCGGCTAAGATTGACACACCCGACTACGAGACAAAGCTCAAGATTATCCGTTCAAAGTCGGAGATGATGGGCGTAAGCCTCCCCGACGAGGTGATAACATACCTTGCCGATAACATCTCAGCAAATATTCGTGAGATTGAGGGCGCATTGCTCTCGCTGAAGGCAAATGCACAGTATATGAATCGCCGATTCTCTACATCGCTTGCCAAGGAGGTGCTGAAGGCGTATGTTCATATGTCGCAGAAGGAGATTTCAGTTAACCGAATTACTGAGATTGTATGCCAATACTTCGACATCGACGAGCAGAGCTTTAACTCTACCAAGCGTACACGTGAAGTGGCACAGGCACGACAGATTGCGATGTACTTGGCAAAGCAACACACTAAGTTACCCTTGACAGCCATCGGCTCAGCCATCGGAGGTCGTAACCACGCAACGGTGCTCCACTCGTGCAAGAACGTAACAAACCTTATCGAGACCGACAAGGTGTTCCGCAACCAGATTGAGGAGATTGAGAAGTTGATTATTGCAGGGTAGTAAAAAGTACTACACCCGCACAATAAATACATCGCTCGGCTGAAAAGTCGGGCGATTTTTATATATATTTGCAATATAATAACACAAAACGCTACACAACCTCCGGTTCTACGACCTTTGGAGCCGCTTGCGGCGACCAAAGCCCCTGCCTGAGGCGGGGGTGTGGGGGTGGGTCAGATTTGTAAATGCGGCTGGAAGCCGCAGGGTATGCAACTGATTAGCAAGACGACCTGCTTTTGCTAATAAAGAAATAATAGCTCCTAATATAGCCTATGGATCAGCCAAAGATTGAGAGAATATTACGTCTAATGAAGATGTTGACAGCCAACACATCCTACACCGTGGATGATATGGCTGAGCGACTCGATATGTCACGCCGTACAATATATCGATATATAGACACATTCCGTGAGGCTGGTTTTGTAATCAAGAAGAGTGGCAACTGTATCCGTCTCGATAAAGAGTCGCCACACTTTAAGGATATATCTCAGTTGGTACACTTCACCGAGGAGGAGGCTGTAATTCTAAAGCGTGCCATCGAGAGCATCGACGACACAAACCTACTCAAGCAGAATCTCAAACGCAAGCTTTACTCTGTCTACGACAATAAAATCCTCGCAGACACCATTGTACGTGGCAGCAATGCCGCAACTGTTCACGCACTAATCAACGCCATAGAGGAGAAGCGCCAAGTCATCCTACACGCATACCGCTCGTCACACGGCGGTGCGGTACGTGACCGTCTCGTTGAGCCCTTCGCATTTACCACAAACTACGTTCAGGTGTGGTGCTTCGACACCGAGAGCAAAAGTTGCAAGCTCTTCAAGCTCGCCCGCATAGACTCCGTAGAGATTACAAACACCGAGTGGCAGTACCGGCCACAGCACGAAAAGAGCTTTATTGACATTTTCCGAATGAATGGCAATGAGCGCCTTCGTGTGCGTTTATCATTGGGTATCCTATCACGTAACCTGCTGCTTGAGGAGTATCCGCTTGCCGAGCAACAGCTAACACCAACCGAAGATGGTCGCTGGATGCTCGACACTGAGGTTGCCAACTATGCTGGCGTTGCACGATTCGTTGTGGGCTTGATGGATGATATTCGCATCATCGACACCCCCGACTTGGAGCAATATTTAGCCAATTATGTGGCAAAATATTGGTCTGAAGCCATCAAACAGTAAAAAATCACACATTTTTTCTTAAAAAGTTTTGTTGTGTCACAAGTTGACACAGCACGGTTGTTATTTTGCATTGTGAAACCAAAACAACGATGCTTATGTTATTTTTTATGTTATGCGTAATCGGTATCTCGGCAGAGGTTTTATCGATGCTTTTTGGAGGAAGAAGATAATAACAACTAAAAACTTACGGATATGCTTCTGATTTTTATGCTTTTGGCAATGACCGCCAACGTGATGTTATACATTACAGGCGCAGATACAAAATGGGGTGAATAACAACTTAAAACTTTTTACAATTATGGGAATCGCTTATGTTATCAAATGTCGTCACTGTGGCGCTGAGTTCAATTACAGTCAAGATGAGTCAATGGGTTTGCTTCCACGATGTGTAGGTTGTGAGAGTTATGTTGAGACCGAGTCGCCAATACGTTGTCCTGGATGCAATCGCCGACTGAACACCTCACAAGAGGAGTTTAACGAGCAGGTGCAGACTGTAATGATGTGGGACTAAGTCGCAGAGAAGCCGCCGCAAAGTGGGTAAAAGAGCAAAAATTGAGTTCTGGCACGGATTTTTCAGCTTCCAGATGCATTTTTTAGCAGAAAATTTTATATCTTTGGATTATTATACCCGCAAAATTTACACAAAATGGCAAATTTATCGGTAGGGGATATGGCTCCCCACTTTGTAGGCAAAACACAGGATGGTTCAACATTGTCACTCGATGACTTGAAGGGTGGTTGCACGGTGCTTTACTTCTACCCGAAGGACAACACATCGGGTTGCACATTAGAGGCAAAGAGCCTGCGTGATGGCAAAGAGGCATTGGCTGAGAGAGGCTTTAGAATCGTTGGCGTAAGTCCCGATAGCGAGCGCTCGCACCAGAACTTCTGCGCAAAGCACGAGTTGAACTTCACGCTGCTTGCCGACACCGACCGTTCGATTTGTGAGGCATTTGGCGTATGGGTAGAGAAGTCAATGTACGGCAGAAAATATATGGGAGTGGCACGCAAGACTTTCCTTCTGGACGAAGAGGGTCGCATAACCCACATCTTCGACAAGGTGAAGACCTCGGACCACTACAACCAAATTATTAATGAATTAGATAAAAAATAGAAAAAGATATGGCAACTGAAAAGACACAAGTAAACGCCGACAAGCTCAAAGTCTTGAGTGCGGTGATGGATAAGATAGAGAAGGACTTCGGTAAGGGCTCAATTATGCGTATGAGTAGCGAGGCCGTTACCAACGTCCCCGTAATCCCCACAGGCTCTATTACGCTCGATATAGCATTGGGCGTTGGAGGCTATCCCAAAGGTCGTGTGATTGAGATTTATGGTCCCGAGTCATCTGGTAAGACCACACTGGCAATTCACGCCATCGCTGAGGCGCAGAAGGCGGGAGGTATCGCAGCATTTATCGACGCAGAGCACGCCTTCGACTCATTCTATGCGCAGAAGCTGGGTGTAGATGTAGATAATCTGCTCATCTCACAGCCCGACAACGGCGAGCAGGCTTTGGAGATTGCCGACTCACTTATTCGCTCAAGCGCTATCGATATCATCGTTATCGACTCCGTTGCGGCTCTTACACCTAAGGCAGAGATTGAGGGCGAGATGGGTGATTCAAAGATGGGTTTGCAGGCACGACTGATGTCGCAGGCGCTGCGTAAGCTTACCGCCAGCATCTCAAAGACTAAGACCGTCTGCATCTTTATCAACCAGTTGCGTGATAAAATTGGCGTGGTATATGGCAATCCTGAGACTACAACGGGTGGTAACGCACTGAAGTTCTACGCCAGCGTACGTATCGACATCCGCCGTGCATCGGTTATCAAGGATGGCGAGGAGCAGCTCGGAACACGCACCAAGGTTAAGGTCGTAAAGAACAAGGTGGCACCTCCGTTCAAGCGTGCCGAGTTCGACATTATGTTCGGCGAGGGTATATCAAAGATTGGCGAGATAGTTGATTTGGGAGTTGACTACGGCATCATACGCAAGGCTGGCTCGTGGTTCTCATACGGAGAGCAGAAGATTGGTCAGGGACGTGACGCTGTAAAGGAGCTACTCCGCAGCAACGACGAGCTACGCAACGAGATAGAGGAGAAGTTGCGTGAAGCGATGAAAGCACAGAAATAACTAAAAGACAAGCACAAGAGTAGGGTAGCTGCCCCTCTTGTGCGCTGTCGTATATAGGCAAATATAACACTTGAGCTTATGAATTATACTGCAGAGGACGAGATACTCATTCAGAGTAAATGGGAAGCATTGGCAGAGTCGTGCAAGAGAATCTGTAAGAAGGAGGATGACTGGAATTTCATCAAACGAGCATTCTTCCTTGCGAAAGAGGCCCATCAGGGAGTTAGGCGCCGTTCGGGCGAACCTTACTTCCTGCATCCTATTGCAGTAGCTCAGATTGTTGTTGACGAGATTGGCTTAGGTGTTAAGTCGGTCGTAGCAGCCTTGTTGCACGATGTGGTGGAGGATACGGACTACACCGTGGAGGATATGGAGCATATCTTCGGACATAAGATTGCATCGATGGTCGATGGACTCACAAAAATGTCAGGCGTATTTAATGCCGACACCTCTCGTCAGGCGGAGTACTTCCGCAAGGTACTTTTGACATTGTCAGACGACGTACGAGTAATATTGATAAAGATTGCCGACCGCCTGCACAATATGCGCACGTTGGGTGCTATGCCCCAAAATAAGCAGATTAAGATTACGGGCGAGACAATATATCTCTTTGCTCCTTTGGCATATCGCCTTGGTCTGCACGCCATTAAGACCGAGCTGGAGGATCTCTGTATGAAGTATCGATTCCCCAAGGAGTACGAGGAGATTACACGCCAGATTAATGAAACATCGGCTGCACGTGAGGAGTATATCCGTAAGTTCAATGCCCCGATTATTGAGGCGCTGGATCGCAACGGTATCAAATATGAGATTTCGGGTCGCATAAAGAGCGCCTACTCTATAT
>JAFNUH010000390.1 GCA_017384185.1 Alistipes sp. | reverse complement strand
CCGACGAGCAGATTGCTGAGGAGTGCGCATCGTGGGCAACGTGCGGTAAGGGCTCTCGCAAGGAGCGTAACATCTGTACATCGCTATTCCTTAAGCCTGAGGAGTTGGAGGTATTAAATAACCGCTTGCAGGCAAAATATCGTCAGATAGAGGCTGCGGAGGTTCGTTGGGAGGAGATAGAGTGTGACGATGCTGAGTATGTTATCGTAGCAGTTGGTTCGTCGGCTCGTATCTGTTCTGCAACTGTCGAAGCTGCCCGTGCTGAGGGTATTAAGCTCGGTTTGTTACGACCTATAACGCTTTGGCCATTTCCATATAAGCCTATTGAGGCGATGGCAGAGCGAGGCGTAAAGGGCTTTATGTCTGTTGAGTTGAATGCAGGTCAGATGGTCGAAGATGTACGTCTTGCAGTGAATGGTAAGGCTCAGGTTGAGCACTTTGGTGCTACGGGTGGTATGATGGTTTCGCCGGATGATGTTTTGGCAGAATTAAAGAGTAAATTTGTAAAGTAGGTGCGCTATGGCAGAAGTTGAGATAAAGCAGGAGAATATGGTCTATTCTCGTCCTCGATTGATTACCGACGATGTGATGCACTATTGCCCTGGTTGTAGCCACGGTACGGTGCATAAGCTTATAGCAGAGGTTATCGACGAAATGGGACTCGAGGGTGATACAATTGCCGTGTCGCCCGTAGGTTGTGCAGTGTTTGCATACAAATATATTGATGTAGATTGGATTGAGGCAGCGCACGGTCGTGCGTGTGCTGTTGCTACGGCAGCTAAGCGCCTGCATCCTAAGAAGTTGGTAATTACATATCAGGGTGATGGCGATTTGTCGGCTATCGGAACGGGTGAGACTATCCACGCCGCAGCCCGAGGTGAAAATATCGTAACTATTTTTATCAATAATGCTATCTATGGTATGACCGGTGGTCAGATGTCGCCCACTACCCTGCTTGGTATGAAGACTGCGACAACGCCCAATGGTCGTGATGCAGCGCTAAATGGTTTCCCATATAAGATTGGAGAGATGATGGCACATTTGGATGGAGCGACATATATCACTCGCCAAAGTGTTCATACACCCGCAAATGTGCGTAAGTGCAAGAAGGCTATCCGCAAGGCGTTTGAGAACTCGTTGGCGGGCAATGGATATTCGCTCGTCGAGGTAGTAGCTACGTGCAGTAGCGGTTGGAAACTGTCGCCTGTGGCAGCAAATAAGTGGATGGAGGAGAATATGTTACCCCACTACCCGCTTGGTGATATTAAATGCAGTGAGTTACCCAAATAATATTGACGAATATGAAAGAGAGAATAATTATAGCTGGCTTTGGTGGTCAGGGCGTCTTGTCTATGGGTAAGATTTTGGCATATTCGGGCGTTATGCAGGACTTCGAGGTTACCTGGATGCCATCGTATGGTCCCGAGATGCGAGGTGGTACGGCAAACGTAACGGTAATCATATCCGATAAGAGAATCTCCTCTCCTATCTCCGACGAGTATGATTCAGCTATTATCCTGAATCAGCAGTCGATGGATAAGTTTGAGTCGAAGGTAAAGGCGGGAGGAGTATTGATATATGATACAAACGGAATCGTCGCTCCCCCGACACGTACAGATATTGAAGTGTATGCCATTGATGCGGCTGCCGAGTGCGCCCGATTGGGTCAGGCTAAGATGTTTAACACGATGATTTTAGGAGGATACCTCAAGGTGAAACCTATCGTGTTGTTGGAGAATGTTATGGCAGGCTTGAAGAAGTCGTTGCCAGAGCGTGCGTGGGCGTTGTTGCCGCAGAACGAGCAGGCTATCCTGCACGGTGCGGAGATTATCCGTAAGGTGGAGTAAAGTGCGTAAAGTTTAGATATGCAGAGATGAAATTCCTTTGGGGATTTCATCTTTTTTTATTTTGACGGCGATAATAAAAATATTTTCCATACCTTTGTTTAATCATTAAAAACAACTAACCCAATGAGTCAGAATCAGCAAATAGCCAAAGCATTGGCTGCTGCGACCGATACGGCCGCCCTTGAGATTGGAATCGATATACTCAATCGTGTTCCTGCGATGTTCAAAGAGCAATTTCCCGAAAAGCGAGCATTGATAGTCGCCGACGAAAATACGTGGCGTGCTGCGGGTGAGGCTGTATATGCCTACCTTCAGCAGGAGGGCGTAGAGTGTGAACAACCCTACCTATTTACCGATAAGGAGCTTCACGCTGAGTGGAAATTTATTGAGATGTTGGACGAACGTTTGGCTGCTACGGATGCTATTGCCGTATCTGTCGGCTCGGGTACGATAAACGATTTGTGTAAGCTCTGTTCATACCATCAGAATCGCCCCTATATGTGTGTTGCCACGGCAGCTTCGGTGGATGGTTACTCTTCGTTTGGGGCCTCTATCACATATAAGAATATGAAGCAGACCTTCACCTGCCCGGCTCCTAAGGCTATCTTGGCAGATGTGGGTGTTATGGCTAAGGCGCCAGCCGAGATGACTGCGGCGGGTTATGCCGACCTTGCGGCTAAGATTCCTGCTGGTGCAGAGTGGATTATTGCCGACTTCGTTGGCTCGGAGCCTATTCACGAGGAGGCGTGGTATATCTCGCAGACTAATCTTAAGGCATCGCTTGCTGACCCTGAGGGTGTTGCGGCTCTCCGTCCCGAGGCTATTGCTCCGTTTGTCGAGGGCTTGATGCTTAGTGGTTTTGCTATGCAGGCAGCACGCTCAAGCCGCCCGGCATCTTGTACTGACCACCTGTTCAGCCACTTGTGGAATATGCGAGACCATAAATATAATGGTGTTACACCATCGCACGGTTTTCAGGTGAGTGTCGGCACGCTTATGATGTGTGCGATGTTCGATGAGATGTATAAGACCGATTTCACAAAGCTGGATGTTGATGCTGCGGTTGCAAATTGGAAGTCGTTGGATGTCATCCGTGCTGAGGCTGAGGCTCTCTTTGCGGGCGAGGCATTTGCAGAGTTGGGCGTAACGGAGGTTACGGCAAAGTATGATGACCACGAGGAGGTAAGACGTCAGATGCAGCTCTTGAAGGATAATTGGTACGACTTGAAGGCTAAGTTGCAGGCGCAGTGTTACACGTTCGATGAGATGTATCGCCTGCTCTCAATCGTGGGTGCACCTACAAAGCCCGAGGATGTGGGTATCTCGAAGCAGCAGATGTTGGCGGATGTTCCTTTCGTGCGCCATATCCGCCGTCGTTATAATATGATGGACTTGGGTCTGCGTGCTGGAACGCTCGACACGTGGGTAAACGGCGTCTTTGGTAAGGGCGGCGTCTGGGAAATAAAGTAAGAAGAAATTGCCTAACAATGCTCTTTTGGCATCTGGCTTGTCCTCGAAATGCTCATTTACGCTCAGTAAACTGCGCTTTCTCGGACTGCGACCAGCTTCAAAATAGCTATTGTTATACAATTCCTTAAAAAAGGTTGTCTTAGGGACAACCTTTTTTATTTACATAACTCATATAGAATGTATTCTATTGCAGTATCCTTATCATTAAGGAAATCTTCGACCGTCTGTTTTACCTTGTAGTGCGGCTCTATTCCTACACTCTCCATTGGGAATCCTTTTGGTGAAAAATGCGGCTCTCTTGTCGGGATACGAAACCAAATACCATATTTAGAAACAAAATTCTCGGGTCTGCAACCCGTATCCCCCGCAGTTGCTTCTCCAACTAATATTGCATTACCGCTCTCCTTAAGGTCAATTGTAAAACTCTCGGCGGCAGAGAATGTGTAACTACTTGTCAGTAAAAACAGTTTGCCTTTGTATGCGTTTGGATGTGGTATGATATCTCCTCCTACGCAATGCCTTTGAGGATTACGAACAAGATACTCGGCAATTAATCGCCCGTTACCACTATTACCACCACCGTTGTGGCGAACATCTATAAT
>JAFNUH010000389.1 GCA_017384185.1 Alistipes sp. | reverse complement strand
TGAAAATTAAAATCTAAAATCACGTTTACCCTCCGCAATATCTCGTAGGCGCTCCTCGGTTATGCGGCGCACCTTATCGGAGGGGATATTTTTTAGCTCTTCGGCAATCATCTTCTTGCCGAGCTCTATGGTGTGTGGCGAGGCATAATCCTCGAGATACTCCTTGAGTGTCATCAGTGCGTTGGGGGCACAGCAGTTGCCAATGAGCCCACGTTTTGCCAGCGACATAAATCTATCGCCCGTGCGTCCTTCACGATAGCAGGCGGTACAGAAGCTGGGGATATAGCCAAGATCAAGCAACCACGCAACTATCTCCTCTAATGTGCGGTGATCCGATATGTCAAACTGCTCGGAGTGAGAGGCTGCCACCTGGTCGGCATATCCCCCCACGCTTGTGCGTGAGCCTCCGCTGAGTTGCGATACGCCTACCTCCAGCACCTGTTCACGTGAGAGTTGCGACTCACGTGTAGAGACAATCATACCTGTATATGGCACGGCAAGGCGCAATACAGCCACAAGTCGGCGGAACGCCTCGTCCGATACTGCGTGCGGGAAGTCTGCCGTGTCGATATCATCGGCAGGGCGTATGCGGGGCACGCTGATAGTGTGAGGTCCTACGCCATAGCGAGCCTCAAGGTGCTCGGCGTGCATAAGTAATCCCACAAGGTCGTAGCGATAGTCCGTAAGTCCGAACAGCGCACCGATTCCTACATCATCTATGCCACCCTCCATAGCTCTATCCATCGCCTCGGTGTGGTATGCCCAATCGCTCTTAGGTCCTGTGGGGTGCAGTCGTTCGTATGTGGCACGGTGGTATGTCTCCTCAAACAGAATATATGTTCCGATGCCCGCATCACGCAGAAGACTATAATTTTCAACCGTAGTAGCCGCAATATTTACATTCACACGGCGAATAGCTCCGTTGCGATGGTGTATAGAGTAGATGGTATCAATCGATTCGAGCAGGTACTCTATCGGACTCTGTGTCGGGTGCTCGCCAGTCTCCAGCGCCAGTCGCTTGTGCCCCATATCTTGCAGGGCGATAACCTCTTGGCGTATCTCCTCCTGCGTGAGCTTGCGGCGAGGAATGGTGCGGTTTGTTGCGTGGTAGGGACAATATGTGCAACCATTTACGCAGTAGTTTGACAGGTAGAGTGGGGCAAACATAACTATGCGATTGCCATAGATGCGCTGCTTCAGCTCACGTGCCAACGAGAATATTCGCTCCCACATCTGCTCCGAGCGGCACTCCACCAGCACCGCCGCCTCACGGTGGTCTAATCCTCTACCTTCGGCAGCCTTTTGCAGAATCTGCTCTATCAGAGGTAGGTCGTTGCTGTGCGCTGCGGCATACTCCAACGTCTGGCAAATCTCACCATCGTGGATAAATTCTGCAGCCTTGCCCGATTTTATGTCGTAGTTAATCATAGTGAGTCCTCTTTTTTATAATCGCCACGTGAATAGTCTATGTGGTAACCAATCTCGTTTAGCTCCTGCTCCAATGCTCTAAGACCCTCCACGGCTTCGCTGCCGCTTGAGGCTTTATCTTCGTAGATGGCATATTTTTTTCGCTCGCTTTGGGGTGTCAGGTTGGGCATTACGACATTCGCTCCCGATAAGATACCCATTCGGCGCCCTTGAGCCGATATTGTAGCCAGTGCCGTAGTCGAGGGAATGAGTGCTGAGGGATGCATCAGACGCACAATAGAGAGCATCAGTAGCGTAAGTTTTACACTCCCCGCAGGATAATCTCCGAGTGGCGTGTTGCGGTGCGGAATAAATGGACCAATGCCTATCATCTGCGGGCGGATACGCTCCATAAGCAGCAAGTCATCAATCAAATCATCTACACTCTGTCCCCTAACGCCTATCATCATACCCATACCCGTCTGGTAGCCAATCTCTTTTAGATTTTCAATGCAGGCTATACGGTTGGCGTGGGACATTGTCTGCGGGTGGAGCTTGCTGTATAACTCTTCGTTTGCCGCCTCGTGACGCAGAAGATAGCGTGTCGCACCCGCATCATAGAGG
>JAFNUH010000049.1 GCA_017384185.1 Alistipes sp. | reverse complement strand
GCCTTCAAACTATTATCCATAATCAGTTTTAAGTTTTATATTAGTTATTACTCTTTTCTATCTTTGGGCATACGCACAATGGGTGTCTCACGTTGAGCCGACTCCTCCATTGCGGCACGCTTATCAAATGCCTCAACAATATACTTCACAAGCGGGTGGCGAACAATATCACGCTTGTCGAACTCGACCATACCGATGCCATCAATACCTCGCAGCGTATCCATCGCACGTGTCAGACCGCTATCGCTCTTACGTGGCAGGTCAATCTGCGTCACGTCACCCGTAACGATAAACTTGGCGTTGCGACCCATACGAGTAAGGAACATCTTTATCTGCGAGCGTGTAGTGTTCTGCGCCTCATCCAGGATAACAAAGGCGTTATCCAACGTGCGACCACGCATATAGGCAAGCGGAGCAATCTGCACCGTGCCATCCTCCAAATACTTCTGCAGCTTAGCCGCTGGAATCATATCGTTGAGCGCATCGTACAAAGGCTGCAAATAGGGGTCTAACTTCTCCTTCATATCACCCGGCAGGAAGCCGAGCTTCTCGCCCGCCTCAACTGCAGGACGAGTCAAGATAACACGACGTACCTCACGCTCTCGCAGAGCCTTGACGGCAAGTGCTATGGCGGTATATGTCTTACCTGAACCAGCAGGTCCCACAGCAAACAGCAGGTCGTTCTTCTCGTAAAGTTCCACCAGACGACGCTGATTTACGGTGCGGGCACGGATAATGTTACCGTTGTTACCAAAGACTATGGTATCCTTATCGCTCACGGGCTCAGCACAATCGCTCAGACCCGTAGAGAACGCCTGCGTTACCACCTCACGTGAAATGTGTCCATACTTCTGGTAATACTCCACCAGCGAATTCATCTTGCGCTCGAAAGACTCCACATCACGCTTTGCACCCAATGCCTTGAGTGCCGAGCCACGTGCCACAATCTTCACCTTAGGCGATAGTTCACGCATAAGCTCAAGGTAGGCATCCTGCGCACCATACAACTCACGTGGGTCAACACCCTCGATTAATATCTCTTTATTTATAGCCTCCATAATCTCTAAAAAATATATCCAACGTTGAGCCCTATCCAATAGCTCGACGAGCCGAACTCTGCTCCCTCGAAGTAATTCTGTGAGCGTTTGAAATTACCCGTAAAGCGAGCATCCACGACCACGCTATCCGAGATGTTCACACCCACACCTGCCGTGTAGCCGAGCGTTGAGCGTAGCCGTCCGAATTCAACCTTCTCCGCACCCGTGCTATAACGCCCCGTGCCTGCCAACGACAACGTAGGTCCTACATTAAAACGCAAAGGATAGAGACCTCTGTATGAGAACATAATAGGAATCTCCATAATGTTTGACTTGACATCGTAGGCTCTCTTGCCTCGCTGCGCCTCAATCTTATTGTAGAGGTATCCCAACTCCATCTGCAGGGCAAACTGCTCATACCAGCAGAGCGACATCATCAGCGCACCACGCACGCCAAGTTTGGGTTGTAGCTCCAGATCGTCGGCTGCAAGTCCCATATATGAGGCGCCGACCGAGATACCCATCTCCATACGTTTGCTGGGGCGATTAAGTGATGTGTAGTATAGAGAGGACTGTGCCCAACCCTCCACAAAGCTCATCAGAGCCACTACAACCAACGTTAAACGCCACAACTTCATAAAACAATCACGAGCAGAGCCCACTATTATCTTTCAAAGATAACGTTTTTTCGGCAAATGCCATATATATAAGTCTATTTATTTACGAAAACTTTTTTCTTACAACGCTTTTTCGTATCTTTGCGCACGAATTGTGCGCCACTCCCAAAGAGGGCAAATATGCAGAGCGCAAGCGGCTGAAAATCCCTGATTGCGGAAGAGATATAGGGCTGGTTTATAATTGAAATGCGGCTGAAAGACGCAAGATTTGCCGTCCGAAGCGATAAAGCATACAAGAAATTAGATAAAATTAATTAGAAAGATACAATGAGTTTAGTAGCAATCGTAGGTCGCCCCAATGTGGGCAAATCAACACTCTTCAACCGTTTGGTTGGTCACCGTCAGGCTATCGTTGACGAGACTGCCGGCACAACACGTGACCGCCACTACGGCAAGACCGATTGGAACGGCAAGGAGTTCTCTATTATCGACACAGGCGGTTATGCTGTAAATACCGACGACATCTTCGAGGATGATATTCGTCATCAGGTTATGCTTGCCATCGACGAGGCTGACCTTATCCTCTTTATGGTTGAGGTTAAGACCGGCATCACCGACCTCGATATGATGATGGCGGACGTTTTGCGTCGCTCAAAGAAGAATGTGATTGTTGTCTGCAACAAGGTTGACAACTACGATCTTATCTACCAGTCACACGAGTTCTACTCGCTCGGTCTTGGTGACCCCTTCTGCATCAGCTCAATGTCGGGTAGCGGTACGGGTGATTTGATGGATGAGATTCTCAAGCAGTTGCCTGAGGATACTAAGGCTGAGGAGTTTGACGACCTGCCCCGCATCACTATCGTGGGTCGCCCCAACGTTGGTAAGTCGTCGCTCACAAACGCCCTGCTTGGCGAGGAGCGTAACATCGTGACCAACATTGCAGGTACTACTCGTGACTCAATCCACACACGCTACAACAAGTACGGTATGGACTTCTACTTGGTAGATACGGCTGGTATGCGTAAGAAGGGTAAGGAGATGGAGGATTTGGAGTTCTACTCAGTAATGCGCTCTATCCGTGCTATTGAGAACTCTGACGTATGTATCCTTATGCTCGACGCTCAGCAGGGTCTGGAGTCGCAGGATTTGAATATCCACAACCTTATCGTCCGCAACCGCAAGGGATGTGTCGTTGTAGTAAATAAGTGGGATTTGATTGAGAAGGAGAACAACACGATGAAGGAGTGGAAGGAGTTCTTGGAGAAGAAGCTCGCTCCGTTCAACGATATACCTATCATCTTTACCTCTGTATTGAACAAGCAGCGTATCTTGGAGGTGTTGCAGCAGGCTATACGTGTGTATAACTCACGTAAGCGCCGAATTCCTACACACGAACTCAACGACTTTATCTTGCCCGTAATCGAGGATTATCCCCCCGCATCTACGAAGGGTAAGTATATCCGCATCAAGTACGCTACACAGCTTCCGACACCCACGCCGCAGTTTGCCTTCTTCGTCAACCTGCCGCAGTATATCAAGGAGTCGTACCGTCGCTACCTTGAGAATAAGATTCGTGAGCAGTGGGACTTCTCGGGCGTGCCTATTCAGATCTATTTCCGCCAGAAGTAGTCTTATGCGAGATAAAAATAGGGTGCTAAACAAATTAGCACCCTATTTTTATTTTTGGAATTGCATTGTAAAATTCCTAAGCCACTTCATTATTGGACCTCTTACCAATTGACAAATCGGAATAAAGAGGCGGAACCACCAATCGGGTACCTTTACACGCTGACCACGGAACATACCATTGAGAGAGCGTCGGGCGCAACTATCGGGCGTCATCAAGATGCCCGTGCGCACACCAAAGCGCTGTAACTTTGGCGACAAACCATACAGGTCGGTTGCAATACCCGCAGGACAGATAGCCGTAACGGTCACACCCTTATCTTTCACCTCCTTGGCAAATGCCACCGAGAAGCTCTTCAAATAGGCTTTGCTGGCACTATACAACGACAAGCCAGGATATGGCATCCAAATAGAGAACGACGACATATTAAGGATTC
>JAFNUH010000388.1 GCA_017384185.1 Alistipes sp. | reverse complement strand
GCTACGTGAACGTCGTGTCCCTGCTCAACAAGGCGGATGAATGTACCACCCATAGAGATTACATCATCATCGGGGTGCGGTGAGAATACAATCACACGCGTAGGGAATGGGGTAGAGGGTACGGGACGTGTTGAGTCGTCGGCATTGGGCTTACCGCCGGGCCAGCCGGTGATAGTATGCTGAAGGTCGTTGAATACCTTAATATTTACTGCATCATAAGTCATACCAACCTCATCGAGCAACTCGCCCAATGAGTTTTCGATATAGTCTTTATAGGTAAGTTTGAGGATAGGTTTCTGAACAGTCTCGCACAGCCATACAACAGCCTTGCGCACCATACGTGGAGTCCAGTTGCAAGGACCTACCAACCACGGTGACTTCTTTACGATAAGCATCTCGGCTGCGGGGTCATCGACAACGGCTTCGATATTGCTATGATTCTGCAACAACGATGCAGGAATAAGGCGTGTAGCCTCGCCCTCAACAACCTTCTTGATTACGCCTGCTTTATCCTCGCCCCACGCCATCACGATAATGCGCTTAGCGCTCATAACGGTGCTAAGACCCATAGTAATAGCCATACGAGGTGTATTCTCAATGCCGTAGAACATTCCAGCCTGCGCTTTGCGAGATTGGTGAGAGAGCTGAACCATACGGGTAACAGACTTAGCATATGAGCCTGCCTCGTTAAAACCTATCTGACCCTGCTTGCCCATACCGACAATCATAAGGTCGAGGTTGCGAGCATTACGTTCATATTCGGCGCAATAATCAGAAACTTTATCTACGGGAATAGAGCCGTCAATCAGATGAATATTCTCTGCCTTGATATCGATGCGGCTGAGGAAATCCTCCTTGATGCGGCGGCTGCGGCTCTGCTGCTGGTCTGCCTTGATGGGGTAGAACTCATCGAGGCTATATACCTCTACGTTCTGGAATGAAACCTTGCCAGCCTCGTAGCTCTGTACCAACTTGCGATATACATCCAAGGGAGTACGACCCGTTGTAAGACCGAGCTTAAAGAGACGACCACTCTGCTCAGCCTCGTGTGCAGAGATGGCATCAATAATCTGTTGAACTACATATTCAACACCCTGGCTCTCGAGTTCAAAAACCGATGCAGGAATCTTCTCATAACGGTGGATAATATCTTTGGGAGTACCCTCAAGAATCAATCCGCCATCTTGTGGTAATGAATATTTGTTATCCATAATATATTTTTTTGGTTTACGTTTGCTGTTAGATTGTGATTCGTTATTATTGCAAATTTACAAATAAATTTGATTATTCATATATCCCGAATGTAAAAATATAGCACATAATTTTACTAAATTGACCCTCACGCTTACCAATTTTGCAAATAAATCTCTATCTTTGCTTCAACTTATACCTAATAATGTGCTAATTGTTGCGCTTTTGGTCGAGTAAGTGAATTGATATTAATTATTAACAAATAAAAATTACAATGAAAAAACTATTAACTTTGGCAGTGTGCCTCTTCTCTGTAACGGCTCTCTGCGCACAGACTCAGGTTATTGCTCACCGTGGTTACCACGCAACAAAGAACTCTGTTCGTAACTCGCTCTCTGCTCTTGTAAATGCTCAGGATGCAGGTGTATATGGCTCTGAGTGCGACATCAACGAGACTGCCGATGGCGTGTTGGTTGTTGTTCACGGTCCTATGCACGAGAAGTATCGTGTTCAGGAGACTGATTTCGCAACATTGCGTGCTCAGACTTTGGCAAACGGTGAGATTCTTCCTACTTTAGAGGAGTACCTCGTTCAGGCTAAGAAGAATACTGCAACGAAGCTTATCATCGAGATTAAGGACCACAATACTCCTGCACGTGAGACTCGTGTTGTGAAGAATATCTTGAAGATGGTTAAGAAGCACAAGTTGGTTAACGACGTAGAGTATATCGCTTTCCGTCAGTTCGTATGTGACGAGTTGGTAAAGTGGGGTCCTAAGGGTATTAAGGTTGCTTACTTGAATGGTACACTTACTCCCGAGTACTGCAAGGGCTTGGGTTACACAGGTATCGACTATAGCTTCAAGGTTATGCAGCAGCACCCCAACTGGATTAAGGAGAGCCACGATTTGGGTCTTACTGTTAACATCTGGACTGTTAACGATCCCGAGGGTATCAAGTGGTGCATCGACAACAAGGCTGATTATATCACAACAGACAACCCCGCAGAGGCTATGCGTCAGTTGGGTATGTAATTATGCCAGAATTTAAGATTTGAGCCTGCAATTTTTGCAGGCTTTTTTTTGGCGGTTATTTGTCGATGCGCTATCTTTGGACGATAAGAATTGAAATGCTATGAATCTAAAATACTCAATCGACTCACGCCCACCATTCGGGCAGTTAATGTTATATAGCTTGCAGTGGTTTGTTTTGGCGATTGCCGTAGTCGTTACGTCACTTTTTATTGCCGTTGGCTCACCTGCCGAACGTGTATTGTATGCACAGAAGGTGTTTGCATTAATGGGAGCAGCGACAATCATTCAGGCTATGTGGGGACACCGTATGCCCATTGTTGTAGGACCTGCTTCGGTGTTGCTTGTCGGTATTATTACGGCGCTTGCAGCACAGGGTGATGCGGTCAATACCAATAAGATATATACAGCAGTATTGGTTGGCGGTGTGGTTATCGCACTGCTCTCTGTTGGACGCATCTTGGAGCATCTGCAAAAGGTGTTTACACCGAGAATTGTTATCGTGATATTGATGCTTATTGCCGTAACGCTTGGTCCAACAATCAGGAATCTTATCTTCCCCGCAGGTGAGGAATCTCGTCACATTTTTGGACTTTGGTTTACAATACTCGGAGTGCCGCTTATGGCGTTGGCTGCCAATCGCTTGCAGGGCGTGATGAAGTCGTTGGTCGTACCCGTTGCATTGCTTGTAGGGTGTGTTATTTATTACGCTATATATGGCGGTTTCGGGGAGGTATTTTCAAAGTATAGCTCATCTGAGGGCTCGTTGCTTATCACTCGGTTGGAGTTTGATGGAGGTATTATAATTGCTTTCCTGCTCTGCTATGTTGCGTTGTTAATAAACGATGTAGGCTCTATTCAGTCGTTGGGTGGTATGCT
>JAFNUH010000387.1 GCA_017384185.1 Alistipes sp. | reverse complement strand
GGCATCACGACGACGACCATTATTATTCTTCAACGCACGCACAATCTGCTCACGCTGCATATCTGCCTTAGTAAGCTTCTTATGCGGAAGCTCCTCGACAACCTCGCTAACGGCATAATCATCAGCCGCAACCACCGTAGATGATGGTAACAAACCGATAACCTCGTGCGGTGCAGGCTGCTGCGGAATGTTCGCTCCACGCATCAGGTCAGACAACATACGCTTCAAGTCGTTAATATCGCTACGCATATCGAAGAGTATCTTGTACAATAACTCTCGCTCAGTAGAGAAATCGTCACCTCCACCCATATTTTGCGATGTCATTGTAGGTGCTGAAGAATGCGCTGGCGTAAGATACGTAGCCAACACATCAGCCGTGATAACACGACTCTTCTCCAACGCAGAAATCTGCTCTGCCACGTTCTTTAACTGACGCACATTGCCACGCCAATAGTGACTCTTAAGCATAGCTCTCGCATTGTCATCGAGCTGCACGGCGGGCATCTGGTACTGCACAGCAACATCGGCAGCGAACTTACGGAACAGAAGCGGAATATCCTCTGGTCGCTCACGCAACGCAGGCACAGCGATAGGAACGGTATTTAGACGATAGTACAAATCCTCACGGAAACGACCACTCTCTATCGAGCGCAGCAAGTCGTTGTTTGTAGCCGCCACAACTCGTACGTTTGTTCTCTGCACACGAGCCGAGCCAACACGCATAAACTCTCCGGTCTGCAACACACGCAACAATCGCACCTGAGTAGAGAGGGGTAACTCGCCAACCTCGTCAAGGAAGATTGTTCCGCCGTCAGCCTCCTCGAAATAACCCTTGCGAGCCTCCGTTGCACCCGTAAAAGCACCCTTCTCGTGACCAAAAAGCTCAGAGTCGATAGTTCCCTCGGGTATAGCACCACAGTTTACTGCGATATACTTATTCGAGTGCTTGCGAGGCGAGAAGTCGTGAATAATCTTCGGGAAAAACTCCTTACCGACTCCACTTTCGCCCGTCACCAGCACCGACAAATCGGTCGGAGCGACACGCAGGGCAACGCTCAGGGCACGATTCATCGCATCGGAGTTACCGATGATTCCATATCGCTGTTTTACGGTCGTAATATCTATCTCCGCCATAATCTACTAATTTCCCTTGGGCGTGATATAATCCAAATCGGGATTACGTACCTCCCTTTCGGCACTTACGGGCTCCTGCTCGTAAATCTCTGTGTTACTGATAAACGGCTCATCAAAGTGCGATACACGCCACTCGTTATAGACACCGTATGCCAATGCCAAGATTGCCAACACAGCGGCAAAGATGGCTATCTTCATAATTATATCGCTCTTCTGACTCTTGCGTGAAGTAGCACCCTCACGACCTGTCACAACCTTGCGACCCTTGCCGTAACGAAGACCCTTCACATAATCGTCCGAGGGGTGAGTACGGCGTACCTGGCTACCATCACGCTGACGCTCCGCCACAGGCTCTGCACTACGCACTTTAGGCTCCTTGCGAGGCACAACATCAATTCGGACATCCTCCTCAACGACCTTCTCCTCCTCACGCTCTTTCTGGGGCGCAGGTGCAGGCTGAGGTGTGGGTTGAGGTGTGGGTTGTACAGGCTCCTGCTCGGCAACCGCAGGCTTATGTGCAGCTATATTGCCATCCAGATTTTCACCCTTAACCGAGGGTGAGAAAGTAAATGCAATTGTACCATTTACGCCATTGCGTAACTCGCCAAAGCCGCTTAACATACACTC
>JAFNUH010000386.1 GCA_017384185.1 Alistipes sp. | reverse complement strand
GATAGCAAGACGGATTGTGTTGTTGAGCAATATGAGCGAGATAGCAAACAACGCACCACCAAAGACCGCCAATACGATGGTAATCTTGGTGATTGTAGAGTGCAGACGCTCGATAGTCGAGGCGGGATAGGCTACATAGACCACGCCATCGATTGACGAAATCTTATCGGCTACGCCATCCGTCGTTGCTCTATCGGCGGCGGCGATAGCCACCTCAAAACTGTTACGCAGGGGATTCTCCTCGAGGATATGCTCAATCTCCGAGGCAAACATACGGCGGAACTCCTCGTCGTTAATCTTATCCTCCTTGGCTTCATATTTCACGCCAGTAACGCCCTCGATAGCGAGGAGTTTTTCCTCAATTTTATTACGCTCATCGGCACCAACTGCGTTGTCCAGCTCAGCCGAGAGCGTCACGCTCTCACGCAGCGTATGAGCCGTTGTAAGGGCGGCATAGAGCATATACCCCACCGAGCCCAACAAAAAGAGTACCAGCGAGATACTTATCGTAGAGACTACATACGAGCGGCGTACCTTACGCCTGATTCTTTTGTCGTTGTGCATTGCGAATAAAGTATAATAAGGTTAGTAAAAATCCTGCCAACACCGCAACCGAGAACGCCATAGCTATACCCTCGACCAATGCCCAATTGGGTGCTCGGTAACGCCACTCGATGGTGTGCTTGCCTGCGGGCATCTCAACGGCACGCAAGATATAGTCGGCACGTAGCGGACGAGCCTCCACGCCGTCGATTGTAACACGCCAGCCCTGCTTGGTGAATATCTCCGAGAATACGACAAGCGCATCGCCATCGCTCTGAGCCTCGTAGCGCAGATAGTTGGGGCGATACTCCACGAGCGAGACCTCGCCATCCGAGAGATTGAAGTTTTCGGGGAGATACTCCTCGCTCATCACCGCCTCACGCTTGGTGTCGATGCGACCCACCTTCTCAATCTCATCCTCGGCAGATGTGGCACGCACAACGCTTGTGACCATCCACGCCGCACCGTTTGCCGTCTCACGCAACAATACGCCCTCGGCTTCGGGCGACTCGATGACGTAGCGCACGTTGAGCATATCCAGCACACCCTCACGCAGATACGAGAGGTGGCGGTCAATCATATCCTGATAACGTGCCAGCTTTGCGCCGTGGTAACCACCAACCGAGCGGTGGAAATATGATGTTGTGGCATCGTTGAAGGGCGACACCGTAAGATTCAGCACACGATACGAGGGGTCTTTGTCCTGCATAATGAGTTTATCCGCCTCGGTGGGGGTAATCTTTGCCGTGTAGGCATCGACAAACGAGTCGTGGTTAAGGTAACGGGTATCGACATCGATAAGGTCGGCAGCGACGATAACCGTAAGGAGCACACACAACACTGCCCCACTCTTTATCACCTTGCGGTGGGCGTAACCTGCAACCGACACGGCCGCCAACAAAACAAACAACAACGAACGCCACGCATCGCCACGCATCGCTGCGGCTCGCTCCTCAGCCATAGCCGAGGCTGTGCTCCACGCCAACTGCTCGTGCAGACCCTGCTTGACATACTCCTGAGCGCCCTGCTGCTCCAGCATCTGACGGAACTGCTCGGTGAGCATCTCGCCACCCTCCTGCATACCGAAG
>JAFNUH010000385.1 GCA_017384185.1 Alistipes sp. | reverse complement strand
TTCGAGCCTCTTACAAATGAAAAGAAATAAATAACAAAAGTAAAATTTAATAAAACTAAACAATTATGAATTCAACAGCATTGATTTTGGCCTACATTGGCGTAGTATTTATGGTAGGCTTGGCAGGTATCGCATCAGCAATTGGTACCTCTATCTGCGGTCAGACTGCAGTAGGCGCAATGAAGAAGAACAGCGGCGCATTCGGTAGCTATATGATTCTTTCAGCGCTTCCCGGTTCACAGGGTTTGTACGGTTTCGTATGTTTCTTTATGGTTCAGGGCCTTTTGACTGCTGACATCACTATGTTCCAGGCTGCTGCCGTATTTGGTGCAGGTTTGTTGGTAGGTTTGGTAAACCTTATGGCTGCTTACTTCCAGGCAAAGGTTTGTGCTAACGGTATCGCTGCTATCGGTAACGGTAACGACGTTATGGGTAAGACTCTTATCCTCGCTGCGTTCCCCGAGTTGTACGCTATCTTGACTGTTGCTGCTACATTCCTTATCTCTAACGCAGTAGCTTAATATATTTATTTTATTGGCTGATTTCGGCGTTATGCTTCTACCTCGAATGCTCATTTACCTCAAGTAAACTCCGCTTCTCGGTAGTGCGCAAGCCTTGAAATCACCTCACTAAAATAAATATCTTTTATAAAAAGAAAAAAGGCTATCCCAGCGGGATGGTCTTTTTTTGTTGTGAAGGGTAGAGGAAAGATAGGTGTTGCAGAATCGCATATAACTCTTATAATACCTATAATACCCATTATAAAAACACAAAAAAAAGAGCCTCTTTTTCAAGAAGCTCTTCGTTGGGCTACCAGGATTCGAACCTGGAATGACAGGACCAGAATCTGTAGTGTTACCATTACACCATAGCCCAATTTGGTCGTTGTCGTTTTTGACACTGCAAAAGTAGAATATAATTTCTATTCTGCAAAGAAAAATTTAATTTTTTTTATTTTTATTAGCATTTTCTGCTATTTTTTCTCTCCTGAAGGGGTAAAATTGACCCTCAGAGATTTCGGCACTCGCTTTGACGAACAAAATATAATTGCTAACTTCGTTGTGAAATTTGTATAAAAAGTATATTATGAGTATAAAATTACGTCTTACGATAATGAACTTCCTGCAATTTGGAGTGTGGGGAGCTTATCTTACCTCTATGGGTTCATATCTCGCCTCGACGAGTTTGGCATCATATATCGGTATATTCTACGCTATGCAGGGAGTGGTGTCGATATTTATGCCTGCCATTATGGGAATCATAGCCGATAGGTGGGTGCCGGCACAGCGATTGCTCGGCGTGTGTCATCTTTTGGCGGCTTTGTTTATCGGAGCTGCGGGGTACTACGCTCTAAGCGGTGGCGCAGAGAGCTCGGTCGTACCTTTATTTATATTATATACGCTGAGCGTTGCCTTCTATATGCCGACAATCGCCTTGTCGTACTCTGTTGCATACACACTTTTGGAGCGTTGTGGCGAGGATACGGTTGTCGCCTTTCCGCCTATTCGAGTGTGGGGCACGGTGGGATTTATCTGTTCGATGTTGGCGTGCGATTTCCTGGGCTTTCAGCATAGCGCTATGCAGTTTATCCAGTCGGCAGTGATAGGTGCTACATTGGCTCTCTATTGCTTCTCATTGCCCGCCTGTCCTACGGCGGAGGATAGTGGACGACGAGGTGTTGCCGAGGCGTTGGGTGTACGAGCATTTGCCCTATTCAAAGAGCGTCGTATGGCTCTGTTTTTTATCTTCTCGATGTTGTTGGGTGTTTCGTTGCAGATTACAAATGGCTTTGCTAACCCCTTTATTTCGTCGTTTAAGGGTATTCCAGAGTTCGCCTCTACGTTTGGTGCCAACCACGCCAACGCTTTAATATCGCTCTCGCAAATATCCGAGACGCTCTGCATACTGCTCATCCCATTCTGCCTAAAGCGTTTTGGTATCAAATACGTGATGCTTATTGCTATGGTTGCGTGGGTGCTGCGCTTTGGTCTCTTTGGGTTGGGAAACCCGGGTGGGGGAGTGTGGATGTTTGTCCTCTCAATGATAGTCTATGGTATCGCCTTTGACTTCTTTAATATCTCTGGCTCGTTGTACGTAAACGAGCAGACCGATGATTCGATTCGCTCCTCGGCGCAGGGACTCTTTATGATTATGACCAATGGTATTGGTGCTACGATTGGCACGTTGTCGGCGCAGGTGGTGGTAAATCGTTTTGTTTATAGCCAGACGGATGGCGTGGCTCAGATTGCAGGGTGGCAGAGCTCGTGGCTAATATTTGCCGCCTACTCTATGGTGGTGGCAGTGTTGTTTGCTCTGCTGTTTAAGAATAGGTATGTACAAACGAAGTAATAAAAAAGTGCTAACCTTTCGGGTTAGCACTTTTTTTATCTATTATTAGCGGCGGAAACCACCAGGACCTCCCATACCAGGACCTCCCATACCGGGACCTCTCATACCGCCAGGACCGCCCATTCCGGGTCTTGCTGCGCCACGTCCAAACGAACCATTGTTGTTACCGTCGTTGATGCCGTAGTCTGAGAGTACACGTGAACCTCTCTTACCGAATACTCGCAAGTTGTAGTTGAACTGCACGGTGAAGTAGCGACCGATTACGCTATTCCAAGAGTTCTGCGCAAAACCTGAACCTGTTGAACGGTTGAACGATGTATTCTGGTTAAGAAGGTCGTTTACACCAACCATAACCTCACCCAAGCGGTTCTTGAAGAGCTTCTTACCGAGGTAAGCGTTGATAAGAGTGTAGTCATCGTTATAGTCGTTCGTGAAACCGATATTCTGAATGTAGTTTGCACTTGCAGTAAATGTGAAGCCCTTCCAGAATACAGCCTTGAACGTACCTGTTGCCGAGTGGTTGAAGTACTCGTTCTTGCCACCCCTCGATGCCAATGAGTTCTCAGCCTGGTTGTAACCTCCGTGCCAAGAGAGTGTGAAATCGACATTCTCTGAGATGTTACTACCCAATACTACACGAGCATTGTAACCAATGTTGCTTGCGACATTCACCTCGCCATTTACCAACGAAGGACTCTGTGAGTAGTGTACACCTCCCGAGATGTTGAAGTTACACTTCATAAAGTTCAAAGGAATACCGTAGCTAAGGTTTGTACCGATATTCATTGTACCATCCTTTACATTCTCGTATGTGCTGTACTGGATGGGGCGGTTGCTGCCTGCAAGCTCGGGAATCATATCGTTGGTGATGCCGTTACCAGTGTACATACTTGATGCGATAGTGTTCTTCGACTTGTTGAACATAAACATCCACATAAATGTACGTCCCTTCTCCAAGTTGGTGTGGTTGTAGTGGAACATTACATTGTGTGAGTAAGTGGGGCTTAGCTTCTCGTTACCACGTGATACATACTGTGCGTTCGATACGTCGAGGATACTGTTCAACTGACGAATGTCGGGGTTGCTAGTGTTTGAACGAACGAACAGACGAATCGAGTTCTGCTGGTTGATGTTGAAGTTACCCATCAAGAAGTATGTAAAGTCGTTGTAGTCACGCTTAACGTTAACATCCTTTGACGACTGGATGAAACCGTTGAGTGTCGAGTGCTGGTACTCAAGGCTCAATACAAGCACGTTACCACCCTTGTTCCAGTTGAAGCGAGGACCGATGTTGTGTCTTGTGTTATCGCTCTGGAAACGGTTTGAGAGCAACTTGTCGATTACACCGTTAGTATATGTGTCGTCGTCGCCGTAGTTTGTAGTCTCCTTGACGCTCTTGCTTGTGTTGTAGTTGAAGTTATAACGCAAGCTGAGCTGAGTGGTCTTACCCAAAGGCTCGGTGTAGTTGACCGATGCACTTACGCCTGTATTCTCCGAGTCAGACAAGTTAGAGAGGTGGCGCAACAAGGGGTAGTACTCGCCTGCTGCATCCTTAAGAGTCTGCTGAGTAGAGAAACTGCGTGACTCGTTGTTGTTGTCACGGTGGTTGATACGTGCATCAGCTGTAAGGAAACGACCATTCTTACCCAACTTCAAACGGTACTGCAAGAACTCCGAGAAGTTGTAACCGCCATTGTCGCCATCGCTACCGCTACGTACGATGTCGTACAAGTTATCGGGATTTGTGAGGTCGGGACCAATCTGCAAACCATCGGTACGTCTGTATGGGTCGTGCTGCTGGAAGCTGAGGTTTGTACGTGACATCAACGACTGCTTATCCGAGATGCGCCAATCCAAACGAGCATTCAAACGGTGGTTGTAGTTACGGTTATCAGAGTAGCCCTCCTGCTCCAATGTACCCAACTCCTCAAGCGGAGCCTCGTACCACTTGATAAGTTCCGAGAGGTTACGTGTGCGAGTCTGGTTGTAGAAGTAGCTTGCCTGCAACTTAACCTTCTCCTTCTCGCCCCACGAATCAGAGTAGTTCAAACCAATTGAACCTACGTTTGCAAGACCTCGCTGGGGACGTCGCATACCGCCACCACCATCACCATCTACGCCGAGGATATCCTCGAACGAGAAGTTCTGCTGGTTGACGTTATTCAACAAACCAATCAATGAAATACGGCTCGAGCCGTGGAAGAAGTTTACATTACCACCCGCCATATACTTGTTGTGCTCGGTAATTTCGTCGGTGTCGGGCTGATAACCATATCCTGCGAATACCTTACCGAATACACCCTGACGCATATTCTCGTGAGTGATGATGTTGATAGCCTTGTAGCTCTCGCCATCATCCACGCCTGAAAACTCGGCATTATCGCTAAGCTTGTTGAATACCTCAACACTCTTTACCGACTGTGCGGGAAGTGAGTTAAGAGCCGTAGATACATCCTCGCCGAAGAACTCCTTACCATCGACAAGAATCTTCTTAACGGTCTCACCCTGTGCCTCTACCTGACCATCGGTAACGGTAATACCCGGCATCTTCTTCAAAAGACCCTCAACGTCGGCATCGTTTGCCACCTTGAAGGCGTCGGCATTGTAGGAAACCGTATCACCCTTCTGCGAAGCACGGATAGCCTGCACGGTCTTTACTACGGTCTCAATCTTTGTAGCCTCCTCCTCAAGAGCAATCTTGCCGAGGTCAACATTTGCTGTGTTGGCTTTCAAATCAACGACCTTGGTCGCATAACCCAAGAAGGCGATTGATACCTTGTACTCGCCACGCTTAAGACCTGTGATGGTTGTAGCGCCACCGAAACCTGAGGTGTAGTGCTTTGTCTTATCCTCATTCTCAGGCTCAGCTGCGGGAGCAACCGAAACGATTGCACCAGCAACGCCCTCCTGCGTAGCTGCGTCGATAACTGTGAGAGTTACCTTACTACTCTGTGCATACGAAAGAGCCGTGATGCAAACAAAAATTAATGTGATTAGAATTCTCTTCATCTTTTATGGTTTTTTATCTCTATTTTCTTCTGGTTTTGCACACCTTCTGCGACGTGCTTTTTTTTCACGATGCAAAGATAGTGTTTTATATCAAAGATGGTACTGTTAAGGGGGGCGAAACGACTTTTGTCGAGGGTGAAATGACCTTTTCGAGGGATTGAAAAATTGATTTTAGTCAAATCTTGGCGTAAAGATTCTGTTTTTTATAAAAAAACAGGGGTGCCAACGCCTTGACACCCCTCCGAAAAACAACCTAATTTCCATTACTGCCCTTGAATGGATTTATGGGATTCCAAATAGATTGGACTAAGATTTAGAACCCCATTTCATTGTCGAAGCCTCCGCCACCGAATCCTTCAGAATTTCCAAAGCCTCCGGTCTCACCGCCAAAACCTCCGTTCATACCACGAGGACCCATCATACCTGGACCTCCCATACCACGGTTCATACGGTTTTGCTGTTGTTGCTGCTTATGCTTCGCCCATTTCTTGTACTGCGACTCGTCTAAAATCAACTTAATTGCCTCATCATATGCCGCCTCTCGAGTCTGCTGACGCTTGCGCATCTCCTCCATCTGCTTAATCTGTGCGTTAGCATTTGCGAGGTTTAGCTGGTATAGCTCCTGTGCCTGCTCCTCTGTTAGCTTAAGCATTTGAGCCGTCTGCTCGGTCTGCATCTTTGCCATATTCTCAACCGAGAAGTGCTGGCGCTGGGGACGCTGACCCTGGTCGGGCATCTGGGCATATGCCGAGACGGTAGCCATTGTCGCCAAGATGATGGTAAGTGTGTGGATTACTAAATTCATCGCTATATTGAAATGATTTGTTTAGCCAAATTTATTTTAAAATTCGGTCTTACGGAACTTCAATAACCCTACCTTTTTAGGCGGAATTAAGAAAATTATATTTCCCGAATCTGTTACAAAAATATAACGTTTTTCAATGAAATGCTCTATTTTATCGGTGAAACGACAAATATGCGGGGTGAATCGACCAATCGATAGGGGTGAAGTGACCAATCGATAGGGGTGAAGTGACTTTGTATGGTTAAAATGACCAAAATAGATATGATAAACAGGTAAAAAGTGAACATAACGACCAATTATAAAGAAAAAATCGGGGCGTTCCCCGATTTTACTCTCCTGTGTTAATATCCATCAGCCACTGCTTGAACTCTGGTACACGAGCCTTCGAGATGATAATCTTCTCGGGGGGGGCGATTGTTAGGTTAAGCGATAGGCGACTGCCAAACCACACGGCAATATCCTTCACGGCTCGGCGTGATACGATAAATTGGCGGTTGGCACGGAAGAACTCATCCTCGGGTAGGGTTGATTGCAACACCTCTAACGTACGGTCGATGACATAGCGCTCACCCTTGTGGGTGAATGCCGCCACCTTCTCGTTCGATGTGTAGAAGTATGCAATATCGTCAACCGACAGAGGAATGATTTTATCCTTGAAATGCACCAAAAATACCCTCTGATTCTCACGCTTAGTGCTCTCGACCATAGTGTCGATACGGCTCTTGAGGTCGTTGCGCTCCACACCGCTTAGGCGGGTGAACTTGTCAATGGCGTGGCGTAGATCATCCGACTTGATGGGCTTTAGGATGTAGTCTATGCTGTTGACTTTGAATGCTCTAAGAGCATATTCATCGTAAGCCGTAGTGAATATTATCGGCGATGTAATCTCCACCGAATCGAATATGCGGAATGACTCGCCATCGGCGAGGTGTATATCCATAAATACAAGGTCAGGCGTGGGGCTACTCTTATCCTTGAAGAAATCCACACTCTCCTCGATGCTCTCCAACACGTCAATCACATTGCAGTCGGGCACCACACTACGTAATATAGCCTTTAGGTTTACGGCAGCAGCCGTCTCGTCCTCTATGATAAGTACATTCATATCGAAAGGTTTTGTGTTAAGAAATAGTCTGGCGCTGCAATGGCAGGCGAATGATAAACTCGTTCTCGTTATCTATAATCTCGATGTCGTGACCCGTGATGAGCTGCCAGCGACTGCGTAGATTCTTTAGACCAATGCCGGTAGAAGGCTCAGGCTCGAGCTTCGGAGCCTTGCGATTTGCCACCACGAGGGTTGAGCCCTCGGTGCGAATAATGACACGTAAGGGTTGCTTGCGGGTTATGGTGTTGTGCTTCACTGCATTGCCAATCAGGGGTTGCAAGGTGAGTGCGGGTAGTGTCCAGCCATTATATGTTGGGTCAATATCGATGTCGAAGAATAGCTTGTCGGCATAACGTACCTTAAACAACTCGCCATAGGCACGAGCAAACTCCATCTCCTCCTCCAATGTTGTAGTGGTGTTCTGCCCATTCTGAATGATGTAACGGAAGGTGTAGGATAGCTGGTCGATATATGCCAAAGCCTTCTCATCGCTCTTTTCTCGCACCAACATCGAGAGTGAGTTGAGTGAGTTGAAGAAGAAGTGGGGGCTAATCTGTCCCAGCAACATATTGTATCGTGTCTGGAGGTTCTCCGTACGCAGATGTTCGTTCTCGAGCAAGATTTTCTGCTGCTCCAACAGCTGACCGTAGATACGTCCGTAGAGAATGGCAACAACGATTACCACAGTACATTTCAGTACCACCATCCAATCGAGCAACATACGTGGGTGCTGAAGCATTATCATCATCTTACCCGTACGCCAATCGGTAAAGGGGGCAACGAAGTAGAGTATCAGCGTAGCCGCCACCACCGCCGTACAACGCAACATATAGCGACGATAGGTGAAGTTATGCACATCGAACTTGATGGTCATAATCGTCAGCAATATATAAGACAACCCCAAGTAGTATAGTAGCTGCACCACCATCTCGTAACTGCGCTTGGGACGGTCATATATCACGGGCGCTGAG
The DNA here is from genome assembly GCA_017384185.1 of Alistipes sp. Taxonomy (GTDB): domain Bacteria; phylum Bacteroidota; class Bacteroidia; order Bacteroidales; family Rikenellaceae; genus Alistipes. The sequence continues at coordinate 1,042 of JAFNUH010000385.1, read as the reverse complement.
ATTTCAGCTCCGTTCTGTTCCAGCACCTCCGAAACATTGGGGTTTGAGCCTTTGTGTGGCGGATTTATGGTACAAAGCAGAGTGTCTGACTGCTGAAGATTATAGAAACGTATGGTCTGCGGTCTAACGTAGATACTATCCGTGCGCACCGAGTCGGGGTACTCGGGCGAGAAGCTCGTCTGACTCAATAGATAACCATATCCGTCACGTGATATGTGTAGAATGCCGAGGCACTCAGGCTTGCGACGTTCGGTCTGCTCTCGTTGCAGTTGTTCGTTACTCTCTCGCTGATCGACAATCATCGCAATCAGATAGGAGAAGTTAACCGTCAACGTGATGACTATTGCAATCATCACATTTACGATAGCAGTAGAGCGTCTGGGTTCTAAGTTAAACATCTGTCGTAATTTAGGTTTCGTTGTTTGTGCGTAACGGATAGGTTGTGTGTGGTGTCGGGTGGCGATTACTCCTCCTCCTTATACCACGAAGCGTAGAGCTGATAATCTCGTGCTGTGCGCTTTACGATTGTCTCACGCTGCTCGGGGGTAATCTCCTTCACCTTCTTGGCAGGCACACCGGCATATACCGAGTTGGGCTCAAGCTGGGCGTTAGAGAGCACCAAGGCATTGGCAGCAATGATGCAACCCTCGGGCACTACGGCGTTGTCCAAAACGGTTGCGCCCATACCAATCAGAACGCTATCGCCAATGCGTGCGCCGTGAATCGTAGCGTTGTGACCCACCGATACATCATTTCCGATGTGTGTCTGTGAGGGCTTGGGTGACTTGTCGTAGAGGGTGTGGATAACGGCTCCATCCTGAATGTTGGTGCGGTCGCCAATGGTTATTGTGTTTACATCGCCACGCAACACTGCGCCATACCAGATAGAGCAATCCTTACCGATTGTCACATCGCCAATAATTGTAGCCGTCTCAGCCAAAAATGTATTCTCTCCAATCGAGGGAACGTGTCCACGAACTTTTCTAATAAGTGCCATATTCTTTTAATTCAAAATTTCTATTGTTTTAATATCTCTCTTTTT
>JAFNUH010000384.1 GCA_017384185.1 Alistipes sp. | reverse complement strand
TGGGTGTGTAGGTGCGCCCGGAAGCCACAAATCCACATTGTAGCGCTCCATAAATCGGCGGTCAACGGCACGGCTATCGGCATACAATCCACCTGAGCAGGCCTCCGAACCGCAAACGATAACGATTTTCGGGTCGGGGATTGAGTTATAACAAATATCCAGTGCCTCAGCCATATTCGATGAGATAGGACCCGTTATAACAACTCCATCGGCGTGTCGGGGCGATGCCACAAACTCCACGCCATATCGTCCGAAATCGAAGTTTACATTACCCGTAGCGTTAAGCTCCATCTCTACCGAAGCATCTCCTCCGGCTGAGACCTGACGTAGCTTCAACGCCTTGCCAAAGAGCTCGGGAATCTCTTTACGGACATTCTCGTGATGGAACTCTACTCGCTCGGCTCCAGGCTTTACGATAAGCGCCTCACGTGATGTAGAGCCTATCTTGTAGTCGTTTGTAAAGCGGATGTTCTTCGGTGCACACAGCGCACACTCACCACAGAACATACAGCGACCCAAATCCAGCGAGAAGGGTGCCGTATAGATTGCTCCCGTGGGACAAATCTTTGCCGCAGCCTCAACATCCGCCATATTGTCTGTTTCGGTAAGCTCAGGGCGACCACGAAACTCCTCAGTAAGGGTTACATCGTTTAGGTTGGGAATATACTGCCAACCGTGACTCTTTAATACTTTTATCTTAGGGAATATCATAATCCTATGTTTTTTGGCGATTACAAGTCGTGACCGCAGTATGATAGGTTGAAACTCTTGTTACAAATCGGGAAGTCTGAGATACCCTCACCACGAACTGCTATTGCCAATGCCAACCAGTTGTGAAGGCTGGGGTCCTTGACCTTGTATGTTGTGATTGCTCCATCGATGTTGGTGATGGCTACGTGGCAAATCTCGCCACGCCAACCCTCAACAAGCGAGAATGACAATGACTCAGCGGCAAGTGTTACGTTGTAGTCGGGACGAGCTAACGGCGAAGGAGTGTACTCAGCGAGCAACTGCTCGATGTAATCAGCCGATTGCAATACCTCGTTTGAGCGCACCATAAGACGAGACATCACATCACCCTGACGCTTTGTGACGCACTCGTGAGCAATATTGCTTGAGTATGCTGCATAGGGGTGTGATGAGCGTATATCACGCTTCACGCCGCTTGCTCGTGATGCCATACCCACACCACCGATACGCTGCATCTCAGCCTTGGGGACAATGCCGCACTCCTCGAAACGAGCCAGCAGGGTAGGAGATGACTTTATATCCTCTCGTACCTCGTTGTAGCGGCGACGAATCTCCTTAACGTTGGTGCGTATCATCTCTACCTTCTCAGCCGTGAGGGGCTTGTTTGTGCCACAGGGACGGATAAGACCTTTACCAAAGCGGTTGCCACACCACGCCTGCGTAGTGTTGATGGTCATTGTACGCAGAGCCTCGCACGCAACCTGACCGAGCTGATAGCCTACGTCCATAGACAAGGCTCCCGTGTCGGCAATGTGCATAGCCATACGCTCAAGCTCAAGAGCTACGCTACGCTCAATATCAAGACTCTTCGATGCTCGTTTTCCCGACAACTTCTCGATAGTATTAGCGTATGCCGTAGCGTGCGAAACAGCGCTATCGCCAGCAATACCCTCAGCTAAAAGAGTTTGACGCAAACGGTTGTCGGTCGATGTGAACTCATTCTCAGCTCCACGATGCTGGTATCCCAATGCAATCTCCAGATGCAATACGTTCTCTCCGTTACAGATAAAACGGAATGCTCCGGGCTCGATAATTCCGGCGTGGATAGGACCTACGTTTACCTCGTGCAATGACTCACCCTCGATGGTGTAGAAGGGGTAGTTATCCATCGTTGAGTTGCGGTTGCGACGATTGAAGGG
>JAFNUH010000048.1 GCA_017384185.1 Alistipes sp. | reverse complement strand
GTGAAGCACGCTGCAATCTTCGATGGCGAGGAGTATGATGCTCGTGAGGTGTTGGGCTTCGAGTGTGTAGAGAAGCTCTCTACACCCGAGGAGAACACCGAGTTCAAGGGCGAGATTCTCCCCACAAATGGTGCTGAAATTTACCTTCGTCACGACCTTACACTCTCTCCCGTACGTGCTTACACGTGGAAAGATGTCGAGGGCGAGAAGGATAACGAGTATGGAAAGGTTGTCGTTGCTCAGGAGTTTGCAGCAGGCGCACCGATGACTATCAACGCTGGCGAGACACTCGTGGTTGACTTTGGTCAGAACTGCGCAGCCGTGCCCGCATTTGAGTTCAAAGCGAAGGAGGGCACCGAGCTTATCTGCCTCCCCGGTGAGTTGCTCAACGACGGTAATGGCGCTAAGAGCCGTGGTATGGATGGTCCTGAGGGTAGCGTACACCGTGAGAATCTGCGTGTTCCCACGTTGGGTATGATGCTCAAGTACACATTCGGTAACGACGGTTATGTTAGCTACTACCCCCACTGCACATTCTACGGTTACCGCTATGTATCTATCACAGCGACAGACGAGGTGACAATCAAGAGCATCAAGTCTATCCCCGTAACATCTATCGCACAGGATATGGAGATTGGTCGCATCACTACGGGCGACGAGTCTGTCAACAAACTTATCTCTAACACATATTGGGGTCAGTTGTCAAACTACCTATCTGTTCCCACCGACTGCCCGCAGCGTAACGAGCGTCTGGGCTGGACAGCCGACACACAGGTATTTACCGAGACTGGTAGCTTCTTTGCCAACACGCTGAACTTCTTCCACAAGTGGATGCGTGATATGCGTGACAGCCAGAACGAGTTGGGCGGCTTCCCCGGCGTAGCACCCTATGCTCAGTATGGTAATGAGAAGATGCGTTTGGGTTGGGCAGATGCTGGTATCATCGTGCCTTGGACTATCTGGAAGCAGTTTGGTAGCACCGATATTATCAACGACAGCTGGGATGCTATGAACCTCTTTATGAACCACATCTACGAGACTAAGTACAACCACCAATCACTCGTAGCCGAGAACGGCAACTATCAGTGGGCAGACTGGTTGAGCTACGAGCCTTTGGAGAGCTGCGGTGGTTTGCACCAGAAAAATGGCAAGATTTTGCCCGAGGCTATCAACTATTGGAACTATTTGAGCGCATCATATTGGGCTATCGATGCTTCGATGATGGTAGATATGGCAAAGGCTACAGGTCGTGACACTGCCGTATATGAGAAGATGACTGCCGAGGCTAAGGCATTTATCAAAAAGGAGTTTATGAATGCCGACGGTACATTCAAGACCGCTATTCTGAACACTATGCAGACACCCGCTTTGTTCGCTCTGAAGAACAAGTTGGTGGAGGGCAAGGCTAAGGCTGATATGATTGAGCGCCTGCGCAAGAACTTCGCTGAGCACGACAACTGCTTGCAGACTGGTTTCTTGGGTACATCAATCTTGATGGCTACACTCACCGAGAATGGTATGGTGGATATCGCATACGAGCTCCTCTTCCAGCGTAAGAACCCCAGCTGGTTGTACTCTGTTGACAACGGCGCAACTACAATCTGGGAGCGCTGGAACAGCTATATGCTCGACAAGGGTATGGGTCCTAAGGGTATGAACAGTTTCAACCACTACGCTTACGGTTGCGTTTGCGAGTGGATTTGGGAGAGTGCCGCAGGTATCGCTGCCGACCCCGCAGCACCTGGCTTCAAGCACATTATTATGAGCCCCATCCCCGACAAGCGTTTGGGTCACATCTCTGCCGAGTACAACTCAGCGGCAGGTCTTATCAAGAGTGCTTGGAAGTACGAGGGTGATAAGTGGATTTGGGAGTTCACCATCCCCGAGGGCGCAACGGCTACGGTTACACTCCCCGGCGAGAGCGAGTCAAAGAAGTACGAGAGCGGAACTTACACAATTACAAAGTAAGATTTATCGTCTGTATAACAAAAAGGTGTCTGATGATTCAGACACCTTTTTATTTGCTTATTAATTAATACTCTAAATCAACGGCATTCCAGCCTCCTTGCATTTACTACGCATATCGTCGGGCCAAATGCTCGACTGTGTCTCGCCCACGTGCGCCTTATGCAACAACACCATACAGAGGCGGCTCTGACCAATACCGCCACCGATAGATTGCGGCAGTGAGCCTTCGAGCAAACGGCGGTGGAAATAGAGCGATTTGCGCTCCTCCTTGCCACTCTGCTTGAGCTGACGCTCCAAAGCCTCACGATTGACACGGATACCCATAGACGAGAGCTCTATCGAGCGCTCAAGGATAGGATACCAAATCAACAGGTCGCCATTCAAGCCAGCAAGACCCGTCCCCGCCGAGATAGTCGAATAGTCATCGTAGTCGGGAGCACGGTTATCGTGCTTCTCGCCGTTACTCAGCTCAGAGCCGATACCGATAATAAATACTGCGCCATACTCCTTGCATATAGCATCCTCACGCTCCTTGGGCGAGAGGTTGGGGTAACGCTGCAAAAGCTCCTCGGTGTGGATAAACTTAATCTCCTCGGGCAGGAACGGCTCAATCTGTGGATAGGTCTCGCAGATATGGTACTCGGTACGCAAGATGGCGCCATAGATGCGCTCCACGATACGCTTCAAGTAATCCACCGTGCGGCTCTCCTCGGGCATAACACGCTCCCAATCCCACTGGTCAACATAGAGCGAGTGGAGATTATCCAACTCCTCGTCGGCACGGATAGCATTCATATCGGTGATGATACCATAGCCGTTATCGACCTTATACTCAGCCAGCGTTACACGCTTCCACTTAGCCAGCGAGTGTACCACCTCCGCCTCTGCCTCTGCCATATCCTTGATAGGGAAGGTCACGGGGCGCTCCGTACCGCTCAGGTCATCGTTCATACCCAAGCCCTTAAGCACAAACAAGGGCGCCGTAACACGACGCAGACGCAACTCGGTAGATATGCTACTGAGGAAGAAATCCTTAATCTTCTTAATTGCAATCTCGGTCTGCTGAAGAGTAAGGGCTGCTTTATAGTTGTGAGGTATGATTAGTTGACTCATATTTTTCTAAAGTTTGGCATTTATATAGTGCAAATATATGATATTTTTTGCATTTGGGATACATTGCAACCAAAAAGCGATTATATTTGCATTATAAGAATTAAAGTACAGATCAATTATGAAGAAGATTAGAGCAGCCGTAGTAGGCTACGGCAATATAGGTAAATATGTGATAGAAGCACTCGAGGCAGCACCCGACTTTGAGGTTGCAGGCATCGTGCGCCGTGCATCGTCACTCGCAGGAGCATCAAATGATAAGTACCCCGTAGTTAGCTCATTGGAGCAGATTGAGGGTGTAGATGTAGCTATTCTCTGCACACCCTCACGTTTGGTGGAGAAGAGCGCCGAGACGGCTCTTAAGCTCGGCATCTCGACCGTTGACAGCTACGACATTCATACAGGCATTGCCGACACACGCTCACGCCTCGATGCAGTGGCTCGTGAGAATGGTGCTGCGGCTCTTATCTCAGCGGGCTGGGACCCAGGTAGCGACTCTGTTGTTCGTGCCCTTTTGGAGGTGTGCGCACCGCAGGGTATCACCTATACAAACTTTGGTCCCGGTATGAGTATGGGACACACCGTTGCCGTTAAGGCTATCGAGGGCGTGAAGGCAGCCCTCTCGATGACCATCCCTGTAGGTACGGGTATTCACCGCCGTATGGTATATATCGAGCTGGAGGAGGGTTACGACTTCGAGAAGGTTTCGGAGGCAATCAAGCAGGATGCATACTTCGTACACGACGAGACACACGTCACTCTGGTTGAGAGCGTAGATGCGTTGCTCGATATGGGTCACGGCGTGAATATGGTACGCAAGGGTGTGTCAGGCAAGACGCAGAATCAGCGTTTTGAGTTCAATATGAGCATCAACAACCCTGCGCTTACGAGCCAGATTTTGGTGGCGGGAGCTCGTGCCGTGTTGCGCCAGAAGCCGGGAGCTTATACGATGATTGAGATTCCGATTATCGACTTCCTCTATGGAGATAGAGAGCAGATTATTCGCCGATTGGTATAAACAAAAAAAGGAGCAAACGATGTTTGCTCCTTTTTTTATTTCGAGGGCGAGCGTAACGCAGAAAGCACCTTGTTATATAGTCTCTTTTATAAAGTCTAACAACGCCTTAGCACACTCCTCGGGCTCCTCAATAAATCCCATATGACCCGAGTTCTCCAACCACGCCACACGAGCCTGCGGGTTGAGCTTTATAAACTCCTCGGCAGCCTCCACGGGGATATAACCATCGCACTTACCCAAGATAAAGAGCTGACGGACACCACATTTCTGCAACATCTCGTTCTGGTCCACTCGCTCAATCATACCGCCCAATAGCGCCACAATGCCGTCATCCTCGGTGATGTGTACGCACTCCACCAAATCGTCGATATACTCCTTCAATCGTTTGCGATTATGCTCGGCAAATCCCGCCTCGGGAGCTACACGAGCAAGAGCCTCCTTCTTGCCAGCACGCACCAAGGCTATCTCTCGGCGGCGATTCTCTCGCTTTAATTCGGTATCGGGAAATGGAGTTGAGCTAAGCAAGACCAGACCATCCAACTGCTCGGCATAACGAGCGCAGAATGCCAAAGCGACGTAGCCACCCATAGAGTGACCCACCATCGTAACACGCTCAATACCCAGCGACACCAACATATCGTGCAGCACGTCTGCCAGCATCTCCATAGTGTGGACCTCGCCCTTAACCTCTGAGATACCGTGACCGGGGATATCAACCGTGATAACACGCACCTCTGGTGTTAGCAGATGCGCAAAGTCATCCCAAACGTACATCGACTCAAGGTATCCGTGCAACAAAACCACACACTTCTCGCCTACGACCGAGTCGGCTATATGCAGGGCTGTCGAGCCAGCCATCAAAAATTTCTCCTTCATAAAACAATATTTTTGCAAGTGTAAAATTACGAAAATTTTGGATAGGACAATGCTCATTATCATTTTTTCGCATCAAGCACGACGGGAAAGTTATAGAACAGAGTAAATTATTTGTTTCTCGACCGAAATATTACTATTTTTGAACATTAATTGGGGTGGTGTTGGCAAACAAAAAGCTCCGTTTTCGAGCCGTGCCTAATTTTGCAGGCTGAGGATTGCGAAAAAATTTATGGCGCAGATATTGCCCGAGAGCAGAGTGTGCCCCACAGAAAATTTTAAAAGGATTAGTTTACGATGAATAAGCAACGATTTGTATTGATTCTGCTGCTGAGCATTCTCTGCTCGGCGTGTAGCGTCACACGTAAACTGAGCCAGGGCGAGTACCTCCTGCAGCGTGTGGAGATTGATGCCGACCACAGCGTACCCAAGGCTGAACGTATAGGCTCGCTCTCACTCGAGGAGTATGTTCGACAGACGCCCAACAAGCACTTCTTGGGCACAAACTTCTACGTCTGGGCATACAATTTGGCAAATCCCGAGAAGGATAATTGGTGGAACAACCTCAAGCGCAAGGTGGGCGAGGAGCCCGTGCTGCTCGATATGTCGCTCACACACAAGAGTGCGCAGAATCTAAAGACCTATATGAATTCACGTGGTTACTACTCATCGAGCGTTGAGTACGAGGTAGATACCACACGCCGCCCGAAGCGAGCATACGTAACCTACCGCACGCATCAGGGCGAGCCGTACCGCATAAAGAGTATATCGTACGACTTCCGTGATAGAGATATTGCGCCCGTGATTGAGTCCGACACAGCGCAGTCGTTGCTGAAGGTGGGTAACATTTTCGACATCACGGCGTTGGACAAGGAGCGAGAGCGCATATCGGCATATCTCAACAACCGTGGTTACTACAACTTCTCGGTCAACAACATTGAGTATCGTGTCGATACGCTGGGTGGCGACCGCAAGGTGGGCATACGAATGATTGTGCGCCGCAACATCACGGGTTACAACGAGCGTGGCGAGGCCATAAGCGAGAACAACCGCATATATCGCATTAGCGAAATAAACGTAATCTCGGACTACAACCCCGCTGTAAATCGTGACGTGAGCCAACGCACGATGCTCGACACCACCTACTACAAGGGGCTGAATATAATATCGAATGGCAAGCCAAATGTGCGTCCTGCCGTACTCCACTCGGCAATACCGATGTCGCCCAACACAACATACAACGCATCGGAGGTGGACCGCACGTACAACGAAATTATGTCGCTCGGCTACTTCAAGAATGCCCGCATAACATTCGAGGAGATACCTCGTGGGCAGAACGACACGTTGGTGGTGAACTACGCCGGTGGCGG
>JAFNUH010000383.1 GCA_017384185.1 Alistipes sp. | reverse complement strand
TTCACAAACTGCTGCATCGAAACACCCGGCGCCTGCTCCTTCGAGCCGAGACGAATCTTTGTCTGCGACTCAAAAACGGGGTCATTCATTCTAACCGACACGGCAGCGATAATAGATGTTCGCACATCCGATGGGTCGTAATCCTTCTTGAAGAACTCCTTTACAACCTTTGCCACCGAGGCACGGAATGCCGCCTGATGAGTACCTCCCTGCGGGGTATATTGACCATTGACAAACGAGTAATAGCTCTCACCATAGCCCGTACCGTGGGTAATAACCACATCAATATCCTCACCCGAGAGATAGATAGGCGGGTACAAAGGCTCCTCCGAGAGGTTGTCGTTCACCAAATCCAAAAGACCATTTTTCGATACGTACTCCGTACCGTTGAGTATAATTTTTAGACCGAGATTGAGGTATGTGTAGTTACGAACAAGCTGCTCAACATAGTCCATATTGTAGCTATACTCTCCGAAAATCTCCTCATCAACACGGAAGCTGATGAATGTACCATTCTTCTCCTGCACACCACTCTCCCAGCGGTCCGTCAACTCTAATCCTTTGGCAAAAGTAACCGTGTGAGCCTCGCCATCACGCACCGAACGAGCTGTAAACTCACTCGAGAGCATATTTACAGCCTTCACACCCACACCATTCAGACCTACCGTCTTCTTGAAGGCGTCGCCCTCGTACTTACCACCCGTATTCATCTGGCTCACGGCTGCCGACAGAGACTTGAGGGGAATACCACGACCATAGTCACGCACCGAAACGACATTATCCTCGATAGTAATCTCGATTCTGTCGCCTGCGCCCATAATAAACTCGTCGATAGAGTTATCCACCGTCTCCTTAATCAACACATAGATACCATCGTCCGACTGCGAGCCATCGCCCAGCTTTCCGATATACATACCGGGACGCAGGCGCAGGTGCTCACGTGGGGAGAGGGTTTTGATGGCATCATCATCGTATGCCACTTGGGGTGTGTTATTTTTTGCGTTACTTGCCATATTCGAATCTATTTTCTCACTTTTGTCGCAAAACTACTACGACCAAATGTCAATTTCTGACACTCTGAAATTATTTCTTCTCTGCTGCCACATCAGCTCGCAACTCAGCCAAAGCCGTAACCATACGCTCACGCACCTGCTGAGACAAATCCTTAACATCCATCTGAGCCACCTCCTCAGCTGGAACGGGCTTCAAAACACGAATAGCCACACGATGATTCCAATTCACCAACCAGCCCTTCTTAAAGGCGTTGTTTGTGCCGGTCATAACAACGGGCAGAACATCAACACCCGCCTCTTTAGCCAAGCTGAAGGCACCCATCTTGAAGTTGTGAATCTCACCATCCTTCGAGCGTGTACCCTCGGGGAAGATTGCAACGGTAGCACCACGCTTAAGCCAAAGCTTACCCAGGCGAGAAACTTTCGCCATAGCCTTCTTAGGATTTCCTCGCTCGATAGGTATATCGCCGTGAATCGAGAGCAACGGACCCATAAACGGCACCCAGAATACCTCACGCTTCGACACCCAACGGAAGTTAAGCGGAATCTTATACGCTGTAAAAATATCGAAACCAGAGTTGTGGTTCAACACCATAACATAAGGCTTCTTCTTATCGATATTCTCCTCGCCCTCGATAGTACGTTTTGCTAACGGGAACAAATCATAGAGCATAAAACAGATACAACGAGAGCACTCGTGTACCCAACGGCGGCTCTTATCAAAGGGGTAGGTTACAATCAATACGATAATCGAAACGATAAACCAAAAGCTCACCTGCAAAAGCGTAAAGAGGTAGAATAAAATTGACAGCATAACAAGATTTTATTAAAAATAATTCATCTTGCAAATTTACTCATTTTTAACGATAGCCCCAAAATTTTTTCGACCATTTTTTCAACATTTATCCCGCAATATTGACAATGGGACAATATTTGAAAATATCGAATAAATGCTTATATTTGCGAAAGGATAAAACCTGCTAACTATGTCAATATTTTCAATATTTTTATCGATTATGTCACTATTCTCAATCTTCGGTGGCTCACACGCCCCGACCTACCCCACTGACACTATTCAGGACAAGGAGGGTAACGACATTCAGTTTACCTTTTTCAAGCACGCATCGTTTGCCATCAAGATTGGCGAGCGCCATATCTACAACGACCCCGTAAAAGAATATGCCGATTATGCACGTCTTCCTAAAGCCGATTTGGTTTTGGTCACACACTCTCACTACGACCACCTCGACCGTGCAGCCATAGACGATGTAACAACACATAAGAGTAAAATCGTCTGCGACGCAACATCTGCAGAAGTATTTGATGGCGAGGCAGTAGTTATGAGCCCGGGCATCAAGGCTCAGCCGTGGGATGGTCTTATCGTAGAGGCGGTAGCAGCCTATAACACAACCGAGGGACACACCGATTTTCATCCCAAAGCAAGAGAGGATTGTGGCTATGTTTTAGAGTTAGAATCGGGTCTTCGCATCTACATTGCAGGCGACACAGAGCCTACGCCCGAGATGAAGGCACTAAAGGATATTGATGTGGCATTTATTCCTGTCAATCAGCCATATACTATGACCGTTGACCAGGCTGTAGAGGCGGTGAAAGCTATTCGCCCAAAGATATTCTACCCCTATCACTACGGCGAGGTAGATGAGGTTACAGACATCGAGCGCCTGAAAAAAGAGTTAGAGGGTGTAACAGATGTGCGAGTATTCCCGATGGAGTAAAAAGGTAATGATGCAAAAATAAAGGATGCCCATCAAGGCATCCTTTATTTTTACTATACAACGTTGCTTCTACTTGATAATCTTATCAAGTGCATCCACCGCACGACGAATCTCCTCCTCAGGCAACTCGTGGTCAACAAGATTATTTGCGAAGTACTGCTCAAAAGCGTAGAGGTCAATCATACCGTGACCCGAAAGGTTAAAGAGGATTGTCTTCTCCTTACCCTCCTCCTTAGCTCGTTGTGCCTCACGAACAGCAACGGCAATAGCGTGGCAAGACTCAGGTGCAGGGATAATACCCTCACTGTTTGCAAACATCATACCTGCCGAGAATGTCTCAAGCTGTTGCACTGACTGAGCCTCAATATAACCATCCTTATAGAGCTGACTCACGATAGGACCTGCACCGTGAT
>JAFNUH010000382.1 GCA_017384185.1 Alistipes sp. | reverse complement strand
GGGCGTTCAGGGTCAGAAGGGTGGCGTGAATGCCCCCACAACCTTCAATGCTCTCTATAACTTCGTTCAGTTCTGGGATGGTCGTGCCGAGACATTGGCTGACCAGGCTGCAGGACCGCCGTTGAATCCCGTTGAGATGGCTTCGCAGTCGTTTGATGAGATTATCGCTAAGCTGAGCGCTGACAAGGCTCTGACCAAGGAGTTTTTGGAGGTTTATCCCGACGGCTGGTCACAGGAGAATATCACAAATGCTATCGAGGAGTTCGAGCGTACGCTCATCACGCCTAACTCGCCGTTTGATAAGTATTTGCGTGGCGACAACGATGCTATTACAGCCCAGGCAAAGCGTGGTTATAAGCTTTTCAAGGAGTATAATTGTGCTACCTGCCACGTGGGTGTAAATCTGGGTGGTGAGTCGTATGAGCTTATGGGTCTTCGTGAGCACTATTTTGCGGCTCGTGATATGGAGATGACCGAGGAGGATAATGGTCGCTTCAAGCAGACACAGCTCGAGCGTGACCGTCACCGCTTCAAGGTTCCCGGTCTGCGTAATGTGGCTCTGACGTGGCCCTACTACCACGACGGAACACGTGCTACGCTTGAGGAGGCTGTGCGTGATATGGGTCGTTACCAGTCGGGCGTTATGCTTACCGATGCCGAGACTTCGGATATCGTTGCTTTCCTTAATTCGCTCACGGGAGAGTATCAGGGCAAGCCGTTGACAAACGCCAATAAGCAGTAAGATAAACAATTTCTATAAAATGAGGGTGCTGGCAGATTATGTCGGCACCCTCGTCGTTTTGGAGCTTTGGTTGCTCGGAATTGTAAAATGATAGATAAATAATACCCGCAGATGCTATTTTTTCGCAAAAAAGGTAGCATTTCTAAAGATTTTTGATGATATTTGCATTATCATTACCCAAAAAAGATGCATAAATTTGATTACATAATCGTTGGTAGCGGACTTGCCGGATTGTATGCCGCATACAAGGCATCAATGAAGGGCAGCGTAGCGGTTATAACCAAGTCGTTTCTGCGTGAGAGTAACTCGTTCAATGCGCAGGGCGGAATTGCCGCTGTGACATCTAATGACGACAATCCCGAGATTCATAAATCCGATACCCTTATCGCAGGACGTGGTCTGTGCGAGGATGCCTCGGTGGATATTTTGGTCAACGAGGGTCCCGACCGTATCGAGGAGATTATCGCCGATGGTATGAAGTTCGATACCGAGAATGGCTCCTTGGCTTTGGGTCTTGAGGGCGGACACCACAAGCGTCGTATTCTGCACGCTGGTGGCGACGCTACGGGACGCTGGATTACGGAGTTTGCTATCTCCAAGGTGTTGGAGCGTGATAATATCAAGATTTTTGAGAATACTCTCCTGCTGGACCTTCTTGTCGAAGATGGAGTGTGTTACGGTGTGCGTTGCTGGAGCGAGAATGAGGCGTTGCAGAGCCAGAGCGATGGCAGCGAGGTTATGCTCTTCGCTAACCACGTCTTCCTCACCTCGGGCGGTGCGTCGGCAGTATATGCCCGCACGACAAATCCACAGACAACTATTGGCGATGGTGTGGCGATAGCCTATAAGGCGGGTTGCCGTATCGTTGATATGGAGTTTATCCAGTTCCACCCCTCGGGCTTGTATCTTAAGGATTCGTCACGAGCATTCCTTATCAGCGAGGCGGTACGTGGCGAGCGTGCCCACCTGCTCGGCAAGGATGGTCGTCGATTTATGGTTCCTATCCACGAACTTGCGGAGCTGGCACCACGAGATATTGTGGCTCGCTCGATATATAAGCAGATGAAGGCGGATGGTATGCCATACGTAACTTTGTCGCTCAAGCATCTCGACAAGGAGATGATTCTCAGACGCTTCCCGGGTATCTATGCGCAGTGTAAGGAGTTCGGTTACGACCTCACGCAGGAGATTCCCGTAGCACCTGCGGCTCACTACTCGGTGGGAGGTGTTATGTCGAATAACAATGGTCGCACGGATGTGAAACGTCTCTACGTCTGTGGTGAGGTGGCAGCAACAGGTATTATGGGTGCTAACCGTTTGGCATCTAACTCGCTCATCGAGTGTTTGGTCTTTGCTAACCGTGCCGTGGAGGATACCGTTAAGGTCGGCGCAGTAGAGAACTTCCCCCACTTCGAGAAGCAGTATAGCCGAGATAATAACAATGCACAGCTCTATGCCGAGCTTAAGCAGCAGGTATCCGATATTATGAATGGCCACGCCGGTATAATCCGTAGCGAGGAGGGTCTTAAGGAGGGCTTGCAGAAGATTGCGGCGCTCGGCGATGTTATCAAGCAGAAGCAGGCGGAGCGAGGTGGCGAGCAGAATCGAGAGTATTACCTCGAAGCATCACGCCGTATGTTGTGTGTGGCACGTCTGATAATGTCTCCCGCATTGTTGCGTGAGGAGAGTCGTGGCGGTCACTACCGTGAGGACTACCCTTGTGCCGACGAGGCTTTTGCTCTGCACTCGGTGCAGCGTCGTGGTGAGCAGATTACCACAGCCCCCGTAAATAGTAACTATTTTAACTTTTAAGCGAAATATGCAGTACGAGAACTTAATCAACGCTCTCCTTGACCTCGGTATCGAGGAGGATATCAGCACAGGTGACATCACTACCGAGTCTATCATTCCCGAGTCAATGAATGCTGCGGCTACGATGACCGCCAAGCAGGATGGAGTTATTTCGGGTCTGGAGATTGTGAAGATGGTCTATGACCGCTTCCAGAAGGATGTTGTCTTTACTCCTTACTTCAAGGATGGTGATTCTGTAAAGAAGGGTGATGTGATTTTGAAGGTGGAGGCTACCTATCCTACGCTTCTGCGTGGCGAGCGCCTCTCGTTGAACATATTTCAGCGTATGTGCGGTATCGCAACTGAGACAGCTAAGTATGTAAAGGAGTTGGCTGATACCCACACCGAGTTGTTGGATACACGCAAGACAGCTCCTGGTCTTCGTGTGTTGGATAAGATGGCGGTTAAGCACGGTGGCGGAACAAATCACCGTATGGGCTTGTACGATATGGCGATGATTAAGGATAACCATATCAAGATGGCTGGCGGTATCGCTAAGGCGGTTGAGCAGGTGCGTGCTCGCATCGCCGAGGGCATTAAGATTGAGGTTGAGACAACCAACCTCGACGAGGTACACCAGGCTATCGAGGCGGGTGCCGACATCATTATGCTCGACAATATGGACAATAATACTATGACCGAGGCCGTTCGTATTATCAAGGCGGCAGATAAGGGTATCAAGACCGAGGCATCGGGTAATATGAGCATTCCCCGCCTGAAGGAGGTAGCCGCTACGGGTGTTGACTACATCAGCGTAGGCGCCTTGACCCACACCGTTAAGGGTATGGATATCAGTATGAATATTGAGGTCGAGTAGTTAAAATATTTTTTATGACAAAGGTTGAACTCAAGCAGCGTATCGAAGAGCTGAAACGAGAGAAGGGGGCGGTTATCCTTGCCCACTATTATACGTCGGATGATGTGCAGGAGGTTGCCGATTTTCTTGGTGACTCACTCGCCTTGTCGGTCAAGGCACGTGATATTGATGCACCTATAATCCTCTTTGCTGGCGTGAACTTTATGGCAGAGACTGCCAAGGTGCTATCGCCCGATAAGAAGGTGCTTCTCCCTGTTCCTGAGGCTGGATGCTCGCTTGCCGAGTCGTGTGAGGCTGCGGCTTTTGCTGAGTTCAAGGCGAAATATCCCGACCACGTGGTCGTGTCGTATGTCAATACCTCGGTAGGAGTGAAGGCTCTGACAGATGTTTGCTGCACATCGACCAATGCGTTGCAGGTGGTGGAGAGCATACCTCGTGAGCAGCCTATAATCTTCGCTCCCGATAGAAACTTAGGCTCTTATATTCAGAAACTTACCGCTCGTGATAATATGGTTATTTGGGATGGAGCCTGCACCGTACACGAGGAGTTTTCGTTGGAGAAGATTCTTGAGTTGAAGGCGCAGCACCCCGCAGCAAAGGTTGTTGTACATCCCGAGTGTAAGGCATATATCGTCGAGGTGGCAGACTACGTAGGCTCTACGGCTGGTATTTTGGATTACTGCGGTGAGTCGGAGGCAGATGAGTTTATCGTTGTGACGGAGTCGGGTATCTTGGCGGAGATGCGCAAGCGTTATCCTAAGAAGAGTTTTATCCCCGCACCGCCGATGGATTCGACCTGCGGCTGCAACGAGTGCCGTTATATGAAGATGGTGACATTGGAGAACATCCTCTCTTGTTTGGAGAATGAGTCGCCCGAGGTTGAGATTGATGAGCCGACCAGAAAGGCGGCTGAGCGCTCTATAATTAATATGGTAAATATAAAGTAAAAGTTATCTTGCGTGGCTCTTTCGGCATCTGGCTTGGTTTCGAAATAAAAAAGCTGTCCAAACGGACAGCTTTTTTTATTATTTAATCAACTCATAATCTCTGCTTCCTAAGCCAATCTTCTCGGCGTGCTCCAGACACGAGCGCCACTCCGATTCGGGTGTAGAGTTCTTGAAGTGGTCGTGGTGGTCGCAGAAGTCGTGTGAGTGCATACGGTCGTGCAGGTGGCTGCCGGGCATCGGCGTTGCTGCCAAGCAAGCATCAACACACGCCTGGTCGAGAGCCAGCGGGTCTTTCGATGCAAACATACCGATGTTGGGCAGGATGGGGGCATCGTTCTCGGCGTGGCAGTCGCAGTAGGGCGATACATCCACGATAAGCGAGATGTGGAACTGCGGACGACCCGCCACAACAGCCTTTGTGTACTCTGCCATACGACGGTTGAGCATCGCAGGAGCCTGCTCGTTTACGAAGCTGATAGCGTCGAAGTTACAAGCGCCCAAGCAACGACCACAACCTACGCAATTAACTGTATCGACGGTCATCTTGCGAGTCTCCTCGTTGAACACAAGACCATTGTTTGCACACTGCGTCATACAGAGCTTACAGCCACGGCAACGCTTCTCGCTGATGCGGGGCTGACCGCCGCTGTGCTGCTCGGTCTTGCCGGCACGTGAGCCACAGCCCATACCTATATTCTTTATAGCACCGCCAAAGCCTGTCATCTCGTGACCCTTGAAGTGGCTGAGGCTGATAAATATATCGGCATCCATAATAGCTCGACCAATCTTAGCAGCCTTCACATACTCAGCACCCTCGACGGGAACCTCTACATCGTCCGTGCCCTTCAAGCCGTCACCAATGATGATGGGGCAGTTGACAGTCAGCGGAGTGAAGCCATTCTCCCAAGCGCAGTAAAGGTGCTCGATAGCATTCTTGCGGCTACCGGGGTACATCGTGTTGCAGTCGGTAAGGAAGGGCTTGCCGCCTAACTCCTTAACAACATCCACAACGGCACGTGCATAGTTGGGACGGAGGTAGCTGATGTTACCCAGCTCGCCAAAGTGCATCTTGATAGCAACGAACTTACCATCCATATCAATGTCGCCTATGCCAGCCTTGAGCATCAACTTCTTCAGCTTGGTGGGCATACCGTCACCACGAGCCTTGGTGCGGAAATCGGTGAAATATACTTTAGATTTTGTCATAGTTTTAGGGATATATTTATACAAAGTAAGCGATAATATTCCGAACTTCAAAGCCGAAAGGGGAATAATTGTCGAGAAATAGTCCGAAAATAACAACTATCAATCGTGGGGAATTACCTATTATAAAAAATAAACTCCCGAAGCATCTTACTTCGGGAGTTTTCTTATGTGGACCCAGAGGGGCATGATCCCACGACCTTCGGATTATGAGTCCGCTGCTCTAACCAACTGAGCTATGGGTCCGTCCAATGTGCAGGCTGCGTGCCACACATTTTGCGATGCAAAGATAGGATAAAATTTTATAAAATGAAATTATCGCCGTAAAAATTCCCTAATCTCGCCTAACTTCAATAGAAAAAAGGCGATAACCACGATGGTTATCACCTCTTAGTTGCGCCTCTTTGCCTTACTCCTCTTTGGGACTGCGCCGTGTGAAGAGCGAGACAATGAGTAGCAGGACAATAGCTCCGACGACCGATGCGATGAGCGTGCCCATAGTGCCTATGGGTACCCATCCCATCAAGCCTACCAGCCAGCCGCCCAAGAATCCACCGATGATTCCCACTATCATATTGACGACAAATCCAGCGCCTCTACCCTTTACGATCAGGCTCGCCAGCCATCCCGCCACAAGTCCAATAAGTAAATACCATAACCAATACATAATCTCCATACTTTATAATTAACTATTTTCTGCTTGTGCAAAATTCGTACCTTATGCGCAAAACTGAGATTTTGAACGAGTCAAGGCTGGCGGATGAGCTTTTGGGGGATGGATAGGCGGGTTTGTTGGCTAATAATTGAAAATAATAGAGATTTTTTTGCGGGATATGTTGCTCAATGAAAATAAAATACTTACCTTTGTGCCGCTAAAAGCAATTAATTCAAAAACATTACAAGCAATGAAGAAAGGTATTCACCCCGAAAATTATCGTTTGGTGGCGTTCAAGGATATGTCGAACGACCACGTGTTTTTGTGCCGGTCCGCCGTTTCGACAAAGGAGACCATCGAAGTGAACGGCGAAACCTATCCTGTATACAAGATGGAAATCTCTAACACATCTCACCCCTTCTACACAGGTAAGATGAAGTTGGTTGATACCGCAGGTCGTGTGGATAAG
>JAFNUH010000381.1 GCA_017384185.1 Alistipes sp. | reverse complement strand
CCATCCGTAGCGTAGTACCAACGCACAAGCGAGAGCTGATAATTATCTCCAACAATGATATTCTCCTCACGGACGTTATTGTGCGAGACGCCGGCACGAAGCAGTCGAGCCTGCAACTCATCCACGGCATCCATCAACTGCGAAGCCTCATCATCATCGGCAATAGATGCCACGGCATCCTTAAAAGGCTCTCCTTTAGGCAGAGGTTCACATAACACATCACACGCCGCCTCACGTCCCAGAGCATCAACAAAGCGCATCTCGTCACGCAGAATCTTCAGGCGTGGGATGATAGTATCGTTCAAATATCTCTTGCAGGGTATAAATCGCTCAACACGGCGCAATGATAGAGAACTCAGCGGCATATATATCGTCATACGCTCTCCGCCACACTCCACCCGTGTCTCGGCGAAGTAGGTCGAGCGCAGAATCTGCTCCTCAAGGCGCACCATAGAGGCTAATGCCGAGAAGTGGCTGCGTGGCGCAGCAAGAGCTGTGCGAAACGATAAGATTGTTGCCATACTACTCCATATTCATTATGCTGCGTGAGCCTATGTTTATAATCGACAGCAACTCGACAACCGAAGCGTTGTAACCCATACCATAGAACGGTGGCACGGCACCCATACCCTTCATCTCGGCAATAATATCGTCAAATGCCGAGGGCATAACACTCGAACACTCTGCCAACGTACGTGCCTGACGACCTGCTCCCATCAACTCGTCGGGCATAGGAAAGAGTATCGACGGCAGAGTCCAGTCGGTACAGATATGCACATTCAGAAGAAGCGTCTGACCATCTTCGGTAGCGATGCGGCGCACCTGCGAGCATATATCACGCAACTCATTATCGTCACAATCTGTCGGCTCGCCATCGGTAATATTTATCACAATTGGCGGAAAACTATCCCTATTCTCTGGCTTCGCACACCACGCCTCGACCATATCACGCACACACATCATAGCCTCGTACATAGGCGTCTTACCCTCAGCGTGAGCCTCCACCCAGCAGGGACGGCTATGCTCAACCATAGCGGCGGTACCATCGGGCAAATCCTCCTCGAAAGCCACACGACCCATACGTGGCGCACGCTTCGAAAGAGCCTCGACACTAACAAAACCATCCTCGGAGAGTAGTTGCTCAACACAATCGTTACCATACCCCACAACTGCCACATCGAAGTAGTTGCGCAGAGCATCCGTGCGACGACAACGGTCCATCAACTCCGTTATGAGCATATTCGCTGTCATAGCCACAGCCTCCGCCTTGGTGGTTATCATACGACCAAAGCGCACCCTGCCCTGCATCGACGCTGAGCGGTCGAGCATAAGCACAATAGCGGCACGATGGCGGCGGGTTATCTCCTGCGAATACATTGTCAAAAGGGTTTTATCGTACAAAGATAATTTTTTTCGGAGAATTTATCAACTCCTCACGCTCGATTATACGCTCCGTCCCATCCGCCGTGCGAACTCGTGTAACACCACGACGCAGAGGACCTACATTGCTGCTACTCTCGAAGCTCGCCACCACACTCCCATCCTCCATCGAGAGGAAGTAACGATAGCCTCCCAGCTCCAGAAGCATCAACCCCTCCGAAGGCTCAAAACCGCCACCATACAGAGGAGGGATAATCCACTGCTCGCCATCCTTGCAACCCCACCATCCGTGAGCACCAACCTCGAGCGAGGCATCGTGCGGCGGGATAAATCGTTGCTGAGAAAAATCCATCACACGCTTCAAATCTAAGAGGTATGGCGTTGCCGAGGAGAGCATCTGCGCCACACGATATTCACGAGCCATACCTCGACGTGCAAACTCTTCGAGAATATGCTCCAGCGTGGGTGTGCCACGCCAATCGTTGGGATTTATAAACTCCCGTGGCATATATAGAGGCTCGTGATGCTGACGATAGTGCTCTGCCGACGACGCATCCACGGCTAAAAGATGTAACAGCGTAGATATAAAAGCGATAGAGTAATCATCCACGTGTTTGTCATACATTTCTGCTCGGCGTTCGGGGTGTTGATATGCCGCCGTGCCAATCTCGGGCAAGTGTCGCCCCGCAAGGCTCGGCACAAAGGCGTTATCCCAATCGATAGCCACCATCTCGCCATCCTCACGAACGATGATATTTTCAGGTTTGAGGTCGCCGTGCGCCCGCTCCGAAGAGAGAATCTCGCACGCCATCCTATCGAAGCCATCGGCTAAAGCCGCAAGCTCCCCGTCGGTTGTGGCAGCACAGATAGCCTCGTCGAGCGTACGACCCTCGACATAATCCATCAAAAGACAATCTACCCAGCGATGGCGCCCCACAATATCGACAACGCACAACTCGCTCGGACGATATGCCTCGCCGTAGATATGTTTAAGATGGTCGTTGGTGCGGATATAACATTTGAGCATCTTGCGCTCGCCCCTATACCTCACACGAAACGACACGGCAGCATTGCCCGCAACGTATGCGGGACGCTCACCATCCATCTCGGGCGAAATTCCTCCCAACGTGCGCCACACCGTGAACGGGAACGCCACAGCATCGACTATATCGGCTATCGAAAGCATTGTTTCAGACGAAAAAGGCGCCACATATGCGGCGCCTAAATTATTGAATATTTACAGATTAGCAACCGCAACCCTCGTCGCCGCACTTGCCACCCTCGCAACCGCTCTCGCAGTCACCGTGGCAACCGCAGTTGCAACCGCCCTGTGAAGCCAAATCCTCGGGAGTAACGTCACGTACCTCAACAACCTCAACATCGAAGTTCAAGGTCTTGCCAGCCATCGGGTGGTTGAAGTCCATCTTAACAGTCTCCTCGCCAATCTCCTTAACAACGCCGAGCATACGGTTACCCTGAGCATCGCTCATAGGAATCTGATTACCAACGAAAAGCAAGTTATCAGCCACCTTACCATCAATCATAAAGATTGACTTGGGGAGGTCAACTACAGCCTCGGGGATAATCTCGCCGTAACCGTCAGCGGGAGCGAGTGTGAATGACACCTTCTCACCGGGCTCCTTGCCGATGATAGCGCCCTCGAACTTAGGCAAAAGCATACCTGTACCGCAGATAAACTGCAAGGGCTGACCCTCACGTGACTGGTCGGCAACCTGACCATCAACGGTCAAAGTGTAGTGTACCGACACCATTTTTGCATTTTCTACTTTCATATTTTTCGTGTTTTAGTTTTATCTTTTTTGTTTGAAGCACACAAAGATATACACTTCGTGCAGAGTTACCAAATTACGAAGAAGAAAAATTTTGTTTTCTATCAAATTACACAAAAACATCCCGCCCCTTACGGAGCAGGATGTTACTTATTTTATTGCCAGACGCCAAAAGAGCCCGTCAGGCAAATTTTTAGTCCACATTACAGCAAACCAAGTTACGGTCACCGTAGCCGTTGTCAATCTTGGTTACGTAGGGGAAGAACTTCGAGCACTTAACCCACTCCAAGGGGAAGGCTGCCTCCATTCTGCCATAGGGGTGTGACCACTCGCCCGCCAATTCAACGGCTGTGTGGGGTGCGTTAACCACCACATTATCCTTCTCGCTCGAAGCTGCCGCAGCCTCGCACTCACGCTTAATCTGCACCAGCGCCTCCATAAAGCGATCCATCTCAGCCTTAGGCTCCGACTCGGTAGGCTCAACCATCAACGTCTCGTGTACGGGGAACGAGAGCGTAGGTGCGTGGAAACCGTAGTCCATCAAGCGGTG
>JAFNUH010000047.1 GCA_017384185.1 Alistipes sp. | reverse complement strand
GAGCCGATACGCACCTCGGTAGAGCCATACTCAATGGCAATGGGGTAGTCGTCGGACATTCCCATAGAGAGGGTATCGAACTCCTCGCCAAAATACTCTGCAAGCTCCTTTTTACAAGCCGCCAAACGCTCAAAATCGGCACGAACGACACTCTCATCATCGGTAAATGTTGCCATACCCATCACACCTCGCAGACGAATATGAGGCAACGACGCAAAGCCTCCACGCTTAACAAATGACAAGAGCTCAGTATAATCCCATCCCGACTTACTCTCCTCCTCCGTCACGTGAATCTCCAACAGACAATCAATCACACGATTGCACTTCGCTGCCTGGCGCTCAATCTCCTCAGCCAGACGCTCGCTGTCGAGCGACTCGATAAGATGCACAAACGGTGCGATATACTTCACTTTGTTGGTCTGCAAATGACCTATCATATGCCACTCAATATCGTGCGGCAAGAGTTCATATTTCTGTTTCAGTTCCTGCGGACGGCTCTCGCCAAAGGCTCGCTGACCCGCCGCATACGCCTCCTTGATAGCCTCAACGGGGTGGAATTTCGACACGGCAAGCAACTTGACTCCCTCGGGCAGGGCGGCGTGCAGACGCTTTATTTGATTCTCAACTGACATAGCTTACTGGTTTTACAATGTAAAAATACATATTTTTTCGGATTTTACACCTATTTTTCTTATCTTTGACGATTAGATTATAATAACCAAAACATTATAAAGATGAAAAAACTGTTTACTACGCTTATGCTCGCCGTTGTGGTGGCGCTCACGCCCGCCCTCGCCTGCACAAACTTTATTATCACCAAGGGTGCTTCGACCGATGGCTCGGTATTGGTGACTTATGCTGCCGATTCACACCAGCTCTACGGCGCACTCTACAAGTACAACCCCGCAAAGAAGCCTGCGGCTATGATGCCCGTATATGAGTGGGACTCTGGCAAGTATCTGGGCGACATTCCCCAGCTCAAGACCACTTATGCTACCGTTGGTAATATGAACGAGCACTCGGTTATCATCACCGAGACAACATACGGTGGTCGCTCGGAGTTGCACAACCCCGATGGTCTTATCGACTACGGCTCACTTATCTACATCGCATTGCAGCGTGCTAAGACTGCTCGTGAGGCTATCGACGTGATTGTTGAGTTGGCTAACACATATGGTTACTACTCAAGTGGCGAGAGTTTCTCAATCGCTGACGCCGACGAGGCTTGGATTATGGAGCTTATCGGCAAGGGTCCCGACAAGAAGGGTATCGTATGGGTTGCACGCCGTGTACCCGACGGATATATCTGCGCACACGCTAATCAGGCTCGTATCACAACATTCCCATTGAACGACCCTGAGAACTGTCTCTACGCTCCCGATGTAATCACATTTGCTCGTGAGAAGGGTTACTTCTCTGGCAAGGACGAGGAGTTCTCATTTGCTGATGCTTATGCTCCGCTCGATTTCGGCGCTATGCGTGGCTGCGACGCACGTGTATGGAGCTTCTTCCGTATGTTCGCAGAGGGTATGGATAAGTATGAGGATTATGCTATGGGCTACAACCCTGCAAACCGTCTTCCTTTGTGGGTTAAGCCTACACAGAAGATTTCACCTAAGCAGGTATTTGATGCTATGCGTGACCACTACGAGGGTACAAAGATGGATATGACCACAGATATTGGCGCTGGCGGTCACGGTCTGCCTTACCGTTGGCGTCCTATGAACTTCGAGGTAGATGGTAAGAGCTACGTTAACGAGCGTGCTATTGCAACTCAGCAGACAGGCTTCTGGCTCTGCGGTCAGGCACGTGAGGGTAAGACTGGTATTTTGTGGTTCGGTATGGACGATGCTGCTACATCTTGCCTCACACCTATCTATTGCAACACAACTGACGTTCCTGAGTGTATGGCTGAGGGTAATGGTTCGATGTTGGACTACACCGATTCATCAGCTTTCTGGCTCTTCAACCGTGTAACAAACTTCGCATACTTGCGTTACGATATGATGTCGGCAGATATTCGCAAGGTTGTTGATTACTGGGAGAATGCAATGTTGGAGAATGTAAAGGCAACAGATGCTAAGATGGCAGGTCTTTCAACTAAGGCTCAGAAGAAGATTGCAACAGAGTACTCTATCGACAAGGCAAACGAGTTGTTCGCATCTTGGAGCCGTTTGGACAAATATTTGCTTTTGAAGTATGTTGACGGCAACCTCAAGAGCGAGCAGGCTGACGTGCTGAGCTACGTTATCGAGGGTAAGACCAGCAGCAACCACTTCGTTGACAACGGTAACGGCAAGAAGATTCCTGGTAAGATTCAGTTCCCGGGCTACAACGAGAAGTGGAAGCGTGCCGTAGCTGCTGACAATGGTAAGATTTTGGAGTCACGATAATCTACGACAGATGAAGTACGACATTATAGTAATAGGTAGCGGACCTGGCGGCTATGTTGCCGCCATCCGTGCCTCACAACTCGGCAAGAGGGTGGCAATCGTCGAAAAGGCTGAGTTGGGTGGTGTATGCCTTAATTGGGGTTGCATCCCAACAAAGGCATTGCTCAAAAGCGCACAGGTGTACACCTACTGCAAAAATGCGGCTCACTATGGTGTTGCCGTAGAGGGCGAGGTTAAACCCGATTGGGAGAAGATTGTGGCACGTTCACGCACCGTAGCTGAGACTATGAGCAAGGGTGTAGCCTTTCTGATGAAGAAGAACAATATAGACATTCTCGCAGGCTTCGGTCGCTTGGTGGGCGAGGGCAAGGTAGATGTTGATGGTACAATCTACGAGGCTAATGCCGTAATCCTTGCAACGGGAGCACGTCCCCGCCAGATGCCCTTTATGCAGGTGGATGGCGAGCACGTAATCTCATCAAAGGAGGCTTTGACACTCCCCACACTGCCACAGTCGATGATTGTTGTTGGCTCGGGTGCTATTGGCAGTGAGTTTGCCTGCTTGTATGCTTCGTTGGGTGTGAAGGTAACCGTTATCGAATATATGCCGCAGATGATG
>JAFNUH010000380.1 GCA_017384185.1 Alistipes sp. | reverse complement strand
GTCTCAATCTCCTCGACACCGTGTGTGCGATAGAACTCCTCAGCAAGACGGTTTGTCACATTCTCGTAACGTGTAACACGCTCAAAAGGATAGCGTGCCGTGCCGTTGTCCGAGATTATGCGGTGGGGCAGGGGTGTTGTGATGCGTTTTGTGCGCAGAGCCTCCAACGCCTCACGACGCAAATCTGCCAAAACGGATGCGGGAACGAAGTAGTCGCTACCCATAACCTCTACGTCCGTAATCGAAAATATCGTGCCACCGCTCTTTGCTATCTGTCGGCGTGCAGTATCTGCCATCTTCTGAGGATCAGCGGCAGCCTCTAACTCAGCAGTGCGAGAGATAGTTACGCTTAAACCCTCGCTGTCGGTTATAGTAAGATTTACACCTTGTTCATTGATGTCTAATCTTGCCACGGCATCTATCGTGCGGCGTGAACGACTGCGATCGAGCGTGAGCGAGAAGCGGTGGTCGTAGTTGCGATATAGACTTGCGCCTACCGTTATGCCATCCATACGGTTGGGTATTATCTGCTTGCCCTCTACGGCGTTGATGTTTGTGCCGCTTATGCCCGCCTTGGTTATGGCGCAGATACCATCTCCAGCCGATATATCACATCCGCCGTCGAGTGTAAATCCTCGGCGGGTAATGCTCTCAACACGTCCCAAATACTCGCCAACAGCCTTTGGCGTATCGAACGAGGCTACGCCTGCACGTTTGCCGTGAAGCATATACTGCGAAGCACCACGTGTAAAGCTCTTTGCGGGGTCGGGGGTAAATTCTGTTGTTGTGCGTCCTACCGAAGGGCGGCAAATATCTTTTCTACGTTCTAAAATGTTATCTATACGACGGCGGTAGTAGTTCACCACATTCTTAATATAGCGCACATCCTTTAGGCGACCCTCAATCTTGAATGAGCAGATGCCAGCATCAATCAGCGCCTCCAAGTCGTCAGAGAGGTCCATATCTCTAACCGAAAGCAGATGCTTGCCTGCCATTATCGTGCGCCCACGCTCATCTTTCAGGTCATAGGGTAGGCGGCAGGGCTGAGAACACTCGCCACGATTACCGCTACGTGCCGATGTTGAGCGAGAAAGGAAGCAACGACCGCTATATCCTACGCATATTGCTCCGTGTACGAAGCACTCTAACTCCACGTTGGTAGCCTGACGTATGCTACGTATATCTTCAAGCGTTAGCGAACGCTCCAGGATGACACGTGCAAAGCCGCACTCCTCAAGAAAACGTGCTCCCTCGGGTGTCGTGTTGCTGACCTGTGTTGAGGCGTGCATCTCAACGGGAAGATTCATCTGTCGCAGAGCCATATCCTGCACAATAAGTGCATCTACACCTACATCAATAAGCTCACGTGCCATCTGCTCGGCAGCCTCTAACTCGTCGTCATATAGTACCGTATTTAACGTAGAGTGAACCCTCACGCCATATTGATGGGCATACTCCACGGCACGAGCAATCTCTTCGAGAGAGTTGCCCGCAGCACGACGTGCTCCGAAACGTGCCCCGCCCATATATACTGCATCGGCACCGTGGTCAACGGCAGCACGTGCGGCATCGAGGTCTTTGGCTGGTGAGAGTAGCTCAATATATCGCATAGGGGTAAAGAGTTTGCGACAAAATTAGTAAAGAATGCTCAAATTATCGCTTTTGGAGCGAGTTTTTCTGCACGAAGAGCGATAATGAGAGAAAAAAAGCCGCCTCGGAGTGGATAATGAGCCGAGATTTTTATAACTTTGCCCTTTGTAAACAAAATAGCATAGATTATGTTGACACTAAAGCAACTTAGAGATGATAAGCAGTTGGCTATCGCACGCCTGGCAAAGAAGGGTGTGGATGCAGCTCCCATCATCGACAAAATCATAGAACTTGACGACAAACGTAAGGCTATTCAGTCTGAGTTGGATAACTGCCTTGCCGAGCAGAATAAGGCTGCTAAGCAGATTGGTGCATTGATGGGTCAGGGTAAGCGTGACGAGGCTGAACAGATGAAGCAGCAGGTTGCAGCTTTGAAGGCTCGTTCGGCTGAGCTCACCGCAGAGCATCAGACAGCACAGGATGAGTTGCAGGCGCAGATTGTTTTGTTGCCTAACTTCCCCGCTGATATTGTACCCGAAGGACGTACGGCTGAGGATAACGTTGTCGTAAAGATGGTGGAGAGCGCTGTCGCTCTTCCCGAGAATGCGTTGCCCCACTGGGAGTTGGCTCGCAAGTATGACATCATCGACTTCGAC
>JAFNUH010000379.1 GCA_017384185.1 Alistipes sp. | reverse complement strand
GTGATTAATTATTGCAGCGATACGACCGACCACTTTGCCGTCTTTGTATGCCAAATATAGTTCGGCATCGCAAAAGGCAAATGCGCCATTCTTCTCTTTGTTGAATGTAGCAAGTTCGTCAAAAATTATTGCAGGGACATAGTACTTATTGTCCTTGTAGAGTTTGTTGGCAAATCGAACAAAGGTCTTCAGCTCCGACTTGCTCTCAACAACTTTAATTTGAACAGACATCTGTTTAAGTTTGTGTTAGTAAATGGTTTGTGTGCTAACACAAAGATAGTAAAAAAAACTAAATATACAAAAAATGGGCATTTTTTGATAATTGGCCACCTGAACGGTAGGGCAAAAATAAGCCGTTACATTTGCGTAACGGCTTATTTTGTATAGGTAGCTGAAAACTATTTGTTCATCTTTGCCCAAGAGTCCTTGAGGGTTACGGTGCGGTTGAATACCAAGTGGTCTGCAGTTGAGTCCTTATCCACATTGAAGTAGCCGATGCGCTGGAACTGCAAGTAATCCAAAGGCTTCGCCTCAGCCAAGAACTTCTCGACGTAGCACTCGCTAAGAATGGTGAGTGAGTCGGGGTTAATCATCTGCTGCATAGCCTCCAAAGCCTCGCAACCCTGCTCCTTGCGGATGGCAGCCATCTCGTCACGAGGATTCTCAACCTTCCACAAACGGTCGTACAAACGTACCTCCGCCTTCAAGCAGTGGTCGCAGCTTACCCAGTGGATCGTACCCTTCACCTTGCGGTTGCTGCCAGGCATACCTGTCTTAGTCTCGGGGTCGTACTCGGCGTAAACGGTAGTAATCTTGCCGTTCTCGTCCTTGTCGCAACCGGTACACTTAACGATATATGCGTTCTTCAGGCGCACCTCCTGACCAGGTGTCATACGGAAATACTTCTTAGGAGCATCCTCCATAAAGTCCTCACGCTCAATCCACAACTCACGGCTGAACTCGATAGTGTGTGTGCCTGCGTTGGGGTCCTCGGGGTTGTTGATAGCCTCCATAGCCTCCACCTGTCCCTCGGGGTAGTTGGTGATTACGAGCTTCACGGGGTCGAGAACAGCACTAACACGTGTAGAGCGCTTGTTCAGGTCGTCACGTACGGCACTCTCCAACAGAGCAAAGTCGTTCAATGCATCGTATGTTGTGTAACCAATCTTATCTACGAAGTTACGGATAGACTCGGGAGAGTAACCACGACGGCGGAAACCGCACAAAGTCGGCATACGGGGGTCATCCCAGCCGCTTACCAAGCCCTCCTTAACGAGGATAAGCAGGTTACGCTTACTCATCAATGTGTAGTTGAGGTTCAACTTGTTGAACTCATACTGACGGGGACGGTAATCGCCCAAGCCGTCACCCTCCTTAACCCAATCTACGAACAAGTCGTAGAGCGGACGGTGAGGCACAAACTCGAGGGTACACAACGAGTGTGTAACGCCCTCGAAGTAGTCGCTCTGGCCGTGTGCAAAGTCGTACATAGGGTATACCTTCCACTTATCGCCTGTGCGGTGGTGGGGGTGGTTGACAACACGATAGATGATAGGATCGCGGAAGTGCATATTCGAGCTTGCCATATCGATCTTGGCACGAAGCACCATACGGCCTTCCTCAATCTCGCCACGTGTCATCTGCATAAAGAGGTCGAGGTTCTCCTCTATTGGGCGGTTACGGTATGGGCTCTCAGTACCTGCCTGCGTAGGTGTACCCTTCTGCGCTGCAATCTCCTCGGATGTCTGCTCGTCGACATATGCTTTGCCCTCTTTAATGAGGCGGATGGCGAAGTCCCACAACTGCTGGAAGTAATCCGAAGCGTAGTACTCAGCGCCCCAGTCGAAGCCGAGCCACTTGATATCC
>JAFNUH010000378.1 GCA_017384185.1 Alistipes sp. | reverse complement strand
CTCGTGTGCAGAGAACAAACGTACGAGTAGTGGCGGCTACAAACAACGATTTGCTGCGCTCGATAGAGAGTGGCCGTTTTCGTGAGGATTTGTACTACCGTCTAAATACCGTTCCTATCGCCGTGCCTGCGTTGCGTGAGCGACCTGAGGATATTCCGCTTCTGTTCCGTAAGTTCGCCGCCGATGTTGCAGTGCAGTACCAGATGCCCGCCGTGCAACTCGATGATAATGCGAGAGCTATGCTTAAGAGTCACTATTGGCGAGGCAATGTGCGTCAGCTAAAGAACGTGGCAGAGCAGATTTCTGCGTTGGAGAAGAGTCGTGTTATTACGGCTGATGTGTTGGCTACATACCTTGCGCCGACACATTCGTCAGCACCTACGATGACTTCGCAAAATATGGGTGGCGGTGACGATTTCTCTACCGAGCGAGAGTTGTTGTACAAGATACTCTTCGATATGCGTAGCGATATTAACGACTTGAAGCGTATGTTGTCCGACCTGATGCGTGGAGCGAACATTCCGCAGCAGCCTGCGCCGCACGAGGTTATCGGTTTGTTACCTTCATCTACGGTGGTTGCGGCTGATGATTATGCCGTTAGCGAGGTAGTCGAGGAGCTTCCGCATAAGGAGCTTACCAAGGCAGATATGCAGCGTGAGCAGATTGTGCGTGCGTTGAAGAATAATAATGGTCGTCGTCGTGATGCCGCACGTGAACTCTTTATGTCGGAGCGAACGCTCTACCGTCGCATCAAGGAGTTGGGCATTAATGAGGAGGATTTTTAGCAAAATAGAGATTTACAGTGAATAAGTTTTTTTACAGATTAATATTTCCTGCGTTGATAGTCTGCGCCCTGTTGCAGAGCGGATGTATCTTTATGAAGGGTGGTTATTCGCTCTCGGGTGCAAGTATTCCCGAGGCGGCAAAGACCTTTAGTGTTGCTTATTTCCCGAACAATGCTCCTATGGTGTCGCCCACGCTCAGTACGATGCTTACCGAGGCATTGAAGGATAAGTTCTCACGCCAGACAAAGTTGCAGCTCGTGGAGGAGGGTGGTGACTTCGCATTTGAGGGCGAGATTACGGGTTATGCTTCGACTACGGCATCAGTTTCGAGTGACGACTACGCATTGTTGAACCGCCTGACAATTACCGTGAGAGTGAAGTTTACAAATGCCGTTGACCCCAATGCATCATTCACTCAAACCTTCTCGCAGTTCACCGAGTATGACTCTCAGCAGTTGCTTACCGACATTCAGTCATCACTCGACGAGGAGATTGTAAATCAGCTTGTGACCGATATTTTTATGGCTTCGGCTTCGAATTGGTAAAATTATGGGAAAAATATTTCAAAAAAATTCTGATATACAAAACGATACCATTACCATCGAGGACGAGCCTATTGATGCTCTTTTTCAGAGTGCAAGGTGGTGTGCCGATGGTAAGAAAACGACCTTAAGTGATGCTTCAGGTTCAAGCGTTGTTGCGCAGTTATGCGAACAGCCCGAAATATCAAAGCAAAGTATTGATATAAAATCTCTTACACGAATTACATCAGATGATATTATAGATAGATTCTTGCTTAAGGATACCCATCGAATCGTTGCCGAGGAGGGTGAAGTAACACAAGAGATAGTCACCGAGGCGGAGTTCGACGACGATGAGGATATGGTCAGCGAGGAGCTTGCGGAAATATACCTCGCTCAGGGGTTGAAAGATATGGCAAAGGAAACTTATCGCAAATTAAGTTTGCTAAATCCCGAAAAAAGTATTTACTTTGCAGGGATTATTCAAAAAATAGATAGTAATAATTAAAAACAGTATAGAATTATGTTATATTCAATTTGTATCGTATTGATTCTCGTTGCGAGCATTATCCTTATCTTAGCTATCTTGGTGCAGAACCCCAAGAGCGGTATGGCTGCTAACTTCGGTGCTGCTAACCAGGTTATGGGTGTTCGTGAGTCAGCTAACATTCTCGAGAAGACTACTTGGACATTGGCTGGTTTGATCGTTGCTTTGAGCTTGATCGCTACAATCTCTATGGAGAGCGGTGTTGTTACAACAGGTGGCGCTTTGCAGAAGGATGCTGAGGCTTTGATGGAGCGTGTTAACGCAAACGCTACTCAGGCAATGCCCCAGGCTGAGGTTCCTGCCGAGACTCCCGCTGAGACTCCTGCTAACTAATTGCAGACAACGAAAAAGTAATGACGCATCCCTTCGGGGGTGCGTCTTTTTTTGTGCCTATATATTTAAGGTATATCTGTGGAATATGCAATTTTTCTCATAAAACTAAATATGATAGTTTGAAAACATATCGAAATAGTTGCAAATAAATATTTTTTTAGTTATCTTTGTAGTACATAAACCTTAAAATTTTATCGTTATGCAGAAATTAACAAACAAAGAAGAGGAGTTGATGCGTATTTTTTGGGAGCGAGGTCAAATGTTCGTGAGGGATATTGTTGCGCTTTACGACGACCCCAAACCGCATTTTAACACAATTTCAACAATGGTGCGAACGCTCGAAATGAAGGGCTTTGTTGGCCACGAGTCTTTTGGTCCGACCTACCGTTACTACCCCGTTATTTCGCAGGAGCAGTTCTCGAAGGGACAACTTGGTAATGTCGTGACACGTTATTTTGAAAATTCGTACAAGTCGGTCGTGTCGGCTCTGATTGAGGAGGAGAAGATTTCGATTGACGAACTCGAGGAGCTCATCCGCAAAGTACAGAATCAGTAAACGGAGACGTTATGTTCGACTTTTTAATTTATCTCGGTCAATCGGCGTTGTGCTTGGCGGCATTGTACCTTATCTACAAGGTTGCGATGAGCCACGAGACGCTCCACATCTTTAATCGTGTCATTTTGCTAGGCTCGGTTATCCTGTCGGCATTGTTGCCTCTCTGCCGTGTGAAGGTGGTCAAGGAGTACGACCCTCTACCCACCGTAGCATCTATCGAGGTTGATGACGTGGTTGTGGCTGAAGTTGCCGAGTTGGGTGTCGATTACGTCTCGCTCTTTAAGGATATTGCCGTTGCGCTCTTTATCATCGGCTTGGCTTTTATGCTCTTGCGTTTGGCTGCGAGTACATACTCGGTATGGCGCTTGATACATAGCGGTCCTATGAGAGTAATAGAAGATGACGTAACCCTCACCGTTGTGAGCAAGCTTTCGTCTCCATTCAGCTGGTTTGGTCATATCGTAGCCTCGGAGGAGGATATTAACCTCTACCGTGATATGATTCTCTCGCACGAGTTAGCTCATATTCGCCTGCGCCATTCGTGGGACGTGTTGTTTGTCGATTTGGCGTTGTGCTTGTGGTGGTTTAACCCCGCTATGTGGCTGCTGCGCCGTGAGTTGCAGTCGTTGCACGAATATCAGGCGGACGATGCCGTGTTGAATGAGGGCGTAGATGCTAAGAATTATCAAATGCTATTAATAAAAAGAGCAGCTGGCGCAAGACTCCACTCCGTTGCCAACTGCTTGAATCACAGTAACCTTAAAAACAGAATCACTATGATGTGTAAGAAAAATTCATCGAGGTGGGCGGCAGCCAAGGCGTTGCTCGTACTGCCCGTGGTGGCTATTTCGCTCAGCGCATTTGCCACTACCGTTTATGTACCCCGTGAAGTACAAGACAAAGTTACAGAAAATTCTGTAAATAACAAAGAGTACAAGCCTGCAATAATTGAAATTAAGGGCAGTGAAATCTATCTTAATAACGAGCAGGTTACGGTCGCAGAGCTGGAGGCTGTTATTGAGGACTATCGTCTGCAGACTCTCATCTACGACGAGAATGATGCTGCATCGAAACGTACTTATGAGGCTATTCACAATATTTTGAAGCTAAATGGTAATATTGATGCTGTTTATCCCGATGGCAAGCGTCCTGAGGTCTCTGTTGTGCGAATTTCGGGCGATAAGATTTATTTGAATGACGAGCAGATAACTCTTGATGAGTTGAAAGTTAAGGCTGATGCAAAGGATAAGACCGCAACAATTGTGATGCACGCCGATGTTAATACTGATGCAGAACAACTTAATGCGGTGAAGGAGTCATTCCGTCATACTTCGCACGCCGTAAAGGTGATTTCTGACAAAGAGCCTATCGCTATTGTTGAT